>JAIOTL010000413.1 GCA_021106775.1 Planctomycetota bacterium
AATATGCTGAAAAAGCTCTTGCGAAATCAGAATTAGACGTTGAACGTACAGAAATTGTCGCACCATTTAACAGTATTATTCAGGAAAAATACATCGAGAAACACCAGATTGTCGGGCAGGCTTCAAAAATTGTAACTTTAATCGGTACTGATAAATTCTGGGTGCAGGTAAATGTGCCTGTGAGCAATCTAAAATATATCAAACTTCCTAACCCTAACAAGGAAAACGGTTCTAATGTTGAAATTTACTACGAACTAAGCGATGGGCAGAAAGTCGAGCGTTCTGGGAAAGTTATCAGATTCCTTGGAAATCTCGAACAAGCAGGACGAATGTCAAGATTGATTGTCGAAATTGATGACCCATTCAATCTGAAGAAACAAACAAATGCTTCAAATTTCCCCATGTTTCTCAATGCATTCGTTCATGTCAAGATTCATGGCTCAAAGTTACCAAAAGTTGTGTCAATCCCCAGAGGACATCTGCATGAGGGCAACAAAGTGTGGATTATGAACAAAATGCAACAACTTGAAATTCGTAAAATAAATGTACTTTGGAAGCGCGATAACGATGTTTTAATTAGCACAAAGCATCTTAAACCAGGAGAAATGCTTATCACAAGCAAGATTTCAACACCTGTACAAAATCTTCAATTAAGAATTCAAGGAATGAGCAAGGAAAGCTCGAAAACCGGCACTAGACAAAGTTATGGTAAATCAAATTTCGACAATTAGATTTATTAATCAACACCGTCAGACAACACTAAAAGAGGATATTAATGAAAGATATACATACTAAACCTATACAACTCAAGGGACCGCTTGCATGGATGGCGAAAAACTCTGTGGCAGCTAACATCCTTATGCTTTTCCTGCTAATCGGTGGATTCATGACTACGAACTCGATAAAGCAGGAGGTTTTTCCTGCGTTTGAAGTCGAGATGATTAATGTTTCGGTCGTTTATCCGGGTGCTAGCCCAAAAGAAATTGAAGAAGGAATTCTTCTTGCACTTGAGGAATCGGTAAGAAGTATTGATGGTGTTAAGGAGATATCTGCAACAGCCAATGAAGGTTATGCTTCATGTTCAATAGAATTCAACTCTGACACTGACATGTCAATCGCTCTGGCAGATGTTAAAAATGCAGTGGATAGTCTGAGCAATTTGCCGGAAAATGCAGAAACGCCCAACGTCAGCATGGTTGTTCCAAAACGTGAAGTCATAAATATGGTCGTTTATGGTCAATTGGACGATTTTTCAAAGCAAGAATTAGGCAAAAAGATTCGCGACGATTTACTGCAAAAAAAGAACATCACATCTGTTTCTCTTATCGGTCTTAAACCGCTTCAAATATCAATAGAAATCCCAAAGAAGACTTTGCGCAAATATAATCTCACTTTAAGCGAAATCTCTCAAAAGATTAAATTATCTGCGCATGATTTATCCTCTGGCAGCATTCAATCTGATGACGGCGAGATTCTGCTTCGTTTGAAAGAACAACGAAGAACAGGAAGTTCATTTTATGATATTCCCATAATCACAACAAGTGACGGAACTCACATTACTTTGGGTGAAATCGCAACAATAACCGATGGTTTCAATGAAACTGACCAGGAAGCATATTTTAACGGTGAACCTTCTTTCCAAATCAAGGTTTCACGTGAAGGAGAGCAAACACCAATTGAGGTTTCTACAGAAGTTCGCAAATACCTCGACAAGCTTGAATCTGAACTCCCTGCTGGTGTCAAAGTTGATATTCAGAGGGACAGAGCGGAAAACTATCGAGATAGGTTGAATTTACTTCTTAAAAACGCCTTGATTGGTCTTGTTCTGGTTATCGTGCTTCTTGGTATATTCCTTGATATCAAACTTGCTTTCTGGGTTACTATGGGGATTCCCATATCGTTCCTTGGTACGCTCCTTTTTATGCCCTCGTTAGATGTTTCAATCAACATGATTTCACTTTTCGCATTCATTATGGCTTTGGGTATGGTTATTGATGATGCAATTGTCGTTGGTGAAAATATTTTTACTATGCGAAACAAGGGGTACAATATTTTGACTGCAGCGATTCTCGGTGTTCGTGAGGTTGCTGTACCTGTTACTTTTGCCATCATCACAAATATTATTGCTTTTATGCCTTTGATGTTTATGGGTGGTGTGATGGGCAGAATTGCAACAAACATACCGCTTGTTGTTATTACCGCATTCATAATATCGCTTATAGAAGCACTGATTATTCTACCCGCCCACCTCGGTCATTCGAAAAAAAGCACTAAAGGGATATTCGGGTTATTAAGTAAATATCAAAACAAGCTCAGTAAAATTATCGAGAAATTGATAAAGAACGTATATCGTCCGATACTTCGATTTGCGCTCAAAAATCGCTATGCAACAACAGCCTTCAGTATCGCTCTACTTGTAATAATCGTATCATACATAATGAGCGGTCGAGTTAGACTAACATTTAACCCGGAAACCGAGGCAGATGACGTTAATTGCAGCATTGTACTGCCTTACGGTTCTCCACTTGGCGAGACAATTAAAGTTCAGGAAAAAATCGTGAAAGAAGCGAAAAAGCTTCTCGAGAAACTTGGTGGCAAAACAATTTATGAAGGAATTTTTACAAGTGTCGGCTCAGTTGAAGACAGACACTTCGGAAGTGGCAAAAAAAGTTCAAATATTGCAAAAGTGGAGATTTACTTTGTAGGTGTCAGTGAGAGAAATTTCGAACTTAAGGATTTTGTAAAAGTCTGGCGTAAAAATGTCGGTGAAATTCCAGGTGTTGAAACATTGACTTTTGCTACGAGAAAAATGGGACCAGGCGGCGGTTCTGCAATTCATTTTCGATTAACACACAACGAATCTGAGACTGCTGAACTGGCGGCTACTGAACTTGCTGAAATCCTTCGCAATTATCCATCTGTAAAGGACATTGACGACGGTCTAGTGCAAGGCAAACCTCAGCTTGACATTAAGCTAACACCAGAAGCATATACATTGAACCTGACACCTTCAATAGTTAGCAGTCAGTTACGGGCAAGTTTCTACGGCTCAGAAGCACTAAGATTCCAGCGAGGCAGAGATGAAGTCAAGGTTATGGTTTTGCTACCCGGAAAAGAACGTGAGCAGGAAAAAACAATGGAGGAATTCCTGGTAAAAACTCCTGCTGGTGGCGAAATTCCTTTGAAAGAAGCTATCGAGATTGACAGCGGTTATGCATATACAATTATCGAACGAGTAAATGGAAGAAGAATTATTAATGTAACCGCAGATTGTGAGCCAAGAAGTTTGAGCAGTCAGATTAGTGCTGATTTGATGGCAGGACCAGCAGAAGAACTTAAGGATAAATTTCAAGGTCTGTCTTTTATTGTTGGCGGAATGGAGCAAGAACGTCAAGAAAGCATGAACACATTAGTGAACGGGTTCATACTGGCATTTTTGGCGACTTTCGGTCTTTTAGCGATTGTTTTCAGAAGCTATATCCAGCCATTAATTATTATGGTCGCTATTCCGTTTGGTATTATCGGTGCTGTGATGGGTCACATTATTATGGGATTCAACATTTCGCTTATGAGTTTCATGGGAATTGTGGCACTTTCCGGCATCGTTATCAACGACTCGCTGGTGCTTGTAGACTTCGCCAACCGACAGCGTCGATCGAAAACAAATTGTGAAGCATTCGAGGCTGTAACAACTGCAGGCACTCAGAGATTCCGTCCCGTAATTCTAACTACGCTCACAACGTTCTTAGGACTCACACCAATGATTTTCGAGACATCACCACAAGCGAAAATGCTGATTCCAATGGCGATTTCACTGGGTTTTGGCGAAATTTTCTCTACTATGATTATCCTGCTTTTAGTGCCAAGTATTTACTTGATAATCGAAGATATTACTAGAGCATTCAAGTACATAACTTTTACTAAGGAGAAAACCGAAGATGCTGACAACACTGAACCTTCACCGGAAAACAAATTGAGCTAATCCCATCAAGATACTCAGTCACTAAAGCATTAATTAACATAACTCTCAATTGAGTAAAATTCGGTTTATTAATGATTGTTTAATTATGGTATATTTTAAAAAAATCGTTAAATAATTCTCTGTAAAGAAAATTACGTGTTGAAATTTGCTTTATAAGATGTATTTGCAGTATCTCATTCGTATTTTAAAACCATAAAAATCAAAATTCTTCGAGT
>JAIOTL010000367.1 GCA_021106775.1 Planctomycetota bacterium
TTTCGTCAACCCTGGCGTAACATCAACAAGCGCATCATATCGGACAGGGATTTCCTCTTCGTAATCCGGGTGTTTTACAACTCGATAAAGCAGTATTTCGACGTTCTTTCCGCCTGGACTACCGAATTTATCGCGCTGATACGCTTCGTCTGCCTGAATATTGAAAACCAGACTGACATCGCTTTCCTTGCTGACTTTTGTCGGTGCCTGCAGATTAAAAAGTTCAAGATGATGCAGTGTATCGCGTGAGCCCACTGCAATTGTGTTAACCTCGATTTCCTTCATCAAACTTGTTGTCGGAAGCCCCTGATTGTTCAACCCGTCAGAGATAATTATCATGCTGCTGAGGTGATCGATGTCAATGTGCCGTTTTAGCAGACTCCGCAAGGCAGCATCTGCACTTGTGCCGATTTCAGTGCGATTTCCGTCAGCAACCACAGTATCGAGAGAATCACCCAGAATCTGTTGGTCATCTGCTGGTAATGCCGTTGTTACGCCGCCTTCTGAGAAAGTTCTGATGTCAAGCTTGTTGTAACGGTTGTTTCTCGGATAACTCATCGTGCTTATGTTTGCAATCATCTTAAACTCATCAAGTCCCGGAAAATCATTGTTCTTGAGATTAATAATGCCTTTGAAATTCGCGTTTGGATGCATAAGTTCGAGAGCAATGTCAATTCTGCGCATTCCTTTTGAAGTCTCAAAAAGCTGCTCTAGTGCTGATGTCAGCTTGTTATTGTCATATCCATTTTTGTAAATTTCCGAAAAAGTGCTAATGAATTTTGAGTAAATCTCATTATAATTTCTCAACTCCGAGATATCTTCTTCGCTAACTTGAGGTGATGCAATCTTTTCCTGGTATTTCTCGATGATTTTTCGCAAGCTTTTTTGCTGGTTTATTAACTCTAAACATGCGCCAAGTGCGATTTCTCCTTCATTTAAGCGCAATATCTTCTTAAACAAACGCTGAATCCTTCGAAACTGCACTGCAACACAAAAACTGTCCATCATCCCGAATTCACGCGGCATTTTCCTGTAAAAATCCTTCAGAATTTCGCTATCTTCAGAAAGTTTTTTAGGCAGATAAACATACTTTGCGAAATGTGCCTCGAGAATCTGCGTCAAATCTTTTTCAATTACTTCAAAACTTTCGTTCTGTATAATCATTCGGTCAAGAATCAACAAATGCAGATAATACGTTTCATCGACCCTGTCTTTAATATTTTTGAAAAACTCCGACGACTGCTTTTGCGGAGTGCTGCCTATATTTACACTTTCCCTGATGCCGGAACGAACAGAAAGCGACATAACATCATCAGGTAGAGTATCTAGGAAATCGATAAGCAAGTTGATATATTCAAGCTTAAGATTCTCGTAAAGCAGGTTCTTAAAATCATAATCAGAATCCATGTAGATTTCGAGTTGTTGCAGATTGAATTCTGTTTGAAATTCATCATCGAGCTTAATCGGCAGGTCAGGATTGTTTAATATTGTATCGAGATTTTCTGAAGGTTTTATTGTCTGCAGATTGTCGAGAATAAGCTTTTTCAGCATCATAATACCGAAATTTTCACGAGCATATTGCGACCGAATCGCTTCATGCTGAGTAATTGTCTCAATTTCACCTTCTTTTTTTACTTCGCTCCATCGGTTAATATATAAATCGCGCTGATTCATCGATTTTGAATTATCCAGCAGCACAAGCACTTGCGAATATCTTTTTGCGTTTTCCTGTAAAATCAAGTTCGGCTCAAAAAGCGCCAATATTATCAACGCAAGCACCGAGATGCGCAAAATTGTGAGTAAAATTTTTGTTTTCGCATCGACTGATTTTTTTTCCCTTGCGTAAATAAATCCTACAAAAACGAAAACAGCAGGAATGATGACCATGAAAATCACCCAAAGCGGTGGGAGTGAGATGAATCTGGGTAAACCTGCTTTTTTAAGCGATTCATCATCAAGTTTATCAATACCGAGAATAACCTTGAATGTTTCAGGGAAAAATCCGGATAATATGTCCCAGCCAGCCCATAGCAAAGCAAACATCGCAAGTATAAACAGTATCGAGCGTGTAAAATTCGTACTTCGTTTGCTGAAAAACCAGACAAAAATCGAAAATCCGAACATTAGTTTGATTATCAGCAGTATCCAGTCCAGCATTGATTCCATTTATTCCTCAATTTTCTAGATTTACTTGATACGAATTGTTACACAACTGTTTTGAATTTGCAATATGTAGGTTATGCCTCTCAAACTATCCACTTTATCAACGTTAAATTTTATAACTTTCAATTATACTCGCGAAATTATGTTCGAGTTTGCAAAATCCGATATGTGATTTCTTTTGCATTTGATTGTACGAATTGTATAAGTCTATTTTTTAGATTCTAATTTCGCTTACAAAACGAGAGTAGTAAAAATAATCAGGGGATTGAGATGAAATATACTTTACTAATAATATTATTTTTCATGGTTTTATTAACGATGTATTCAGCACAGATACAAGCGGACATAATCGACGGAATAGGTGATAAACCAGAAGGATTAAAGGAAAAAGACGTTACAGATAAGAAGCTCCCAAGTTTTAATTTGCTAAACCTTGCTGACGACGAAGTTTTACTTGAGGATTTGCGAGATGAAAATTTGGTGATTTTGATGTTCTCATCGAAATGTCCTTACAGCAAAAATTCAGGAAAGCTTTTGGATGAGCTTCTCAAGGATAACAAAGATGTAAAATTGCTTGCGATTTGTCTTGACGGCGATATTGGTGATGAGGTTGATGGTGGAAAAACACAAAAGCATGCTGCGGAGGAATTTTCTGTAAAATGCTTTAAAAATGTTAAGAATTTCGAGGTTTTACTCGCTGATGAGAATTTCAGAAGTGAATATTCGCGTTTTTTCGGTACTGGCAAGCTTCAGAAGACCCCAATTCACTTGTTTGCTGATGGTAACGCCCGTGTTAAATTGTATATCAAAGGTTCAAGCGACAAGGAAGAGCTAAAAGACGCTCTTGCCTCACTTTCAGAATAGACTATGGCTGATAAATCTTCGAAATTATCCTGCAAAATAGAAAAACTGCCTTCGATGTGTTAGAATATAGTGTAAACCTGCAAAATGTTCTTTGCTCGATATTGAATGAATTTTTCGGGTTTATATAAACGAAAAACACGCATTTGGAGAAAATAATGGCTGAAGAAAAAGATATTCAAAGCATAAAAGCGTTTCTTGTACGACATGACGACCCAGAGCTTGTTACGCAGACAATTGCCAGCGTCGTTCTGAAAAACACCAAAATTTCTCCCATGAATCTGCATAGAAGCATTGCAAACTGGCGTCGCAAGTATTTTTCTGGTGGAGAAGAGAATTTGCTTGAAGCACTAATCAGCAGCAGTTTGGTCTCGGAAAAGCATCAGGAAACTATTTACAATGTTGTGCTTTACATCCTCAAACGTATGGAAGACAAGGTTTTCGGGCGTAGAGCGGTTTATTTGGGATTTATTACAAGAGACCAGCTCAATGAAGCACTTGCGTACCAGAAAAAGCTTTATCAGGGCTTGAAGGAAATCAAACGGGTTGAACGAATTCTTAGAGACGAAGAACTGATTACAGCCAAGCAGGCGCTTTCAATCTGGAAGGATTTTCAAAATTATATGAATCTGCGAAGGAGCAGAGGAAACAGATCCTCGCCAGCATCGGTAAAGACAGCATTTTTAACCATACACCAGGAAATCTCAGCGGAATACAAAGAATTTCTTAAGAAAAACGAAAAAACATTCGATAACATCGAAGAAAAAATAGCGTCAAATCAAAAACAAACGGAAAACATGACGAAAGATGATATGGGCGAATCACTGCTTATGTTCAGCGACAGTGACGAAATTGAGCCTGGAATTGATTGAGGGAAAAAATGAAAAGACCATCAGCTTTTTCGCGACCGAAAATTGCGGTTTGCGATGACGATATAAATATCCTGTCAACTTTGCGAAAAATCTTGAAAAAAATAGGCTTCGAGGTGTTCTGCACGCGCAATGAGGAAGAATTGTTCGAAATCCTCGCCGAAGAATCAATTAACGTCGTTATAGTCGACTATAACCTGAAACCCGCTACATTTATGAATGAGACTCGAACTGAAGTTATGCAAAAATCGAAAAACGGACTCGAAATTATCAGTACAATCCGTGAGAAATGGAACAATCAACGTTTGAAATTAGTTCTGACAACCTCAAAAAGCAATGCGACAATACAAGATGTTCAAAATGCCGGCGGTAACGATATTCTATACAAACCTTATTATTCGTTCAATGAGCTGGCAGATTTTCTGTTAGGATTGACAGAACAGATCTAAATAAAACTCCTTATCAATGAAAAACTAATGAAAATTAAGCAAAAACCAGAAGATTTTCAGGTTCATGAAATAAATGATTTTTCACCCTTAAAAGCAGGTAAATTCTTTGTTTACAGGCTGGAAAAACGCGGGTTAAGCACGATTGAATGTCTTAAAATTCTGCAACGCAAATTCAGGTTAAAATCGGAGGATTTGCAGGTTTGTGGGTTGAAGGATAAACATAGCATTAGTTCTCAACTTGTTTCATCGAAACGGGAACTGAGCGAAGAAACCAACAATAATCAGTTTAGCCTTGAATTTATCGGTAAAAGTGATGACAGAGTTGGCTCCGATAATCATAAAGGAAACAAATTTATCATCACTGTACGAGATATTTTCGATGCTGAGGTGGAATCAGCACGAAAAACAATCAAAAATTTATCGGAATTCGGGATTGTGAATTATTTTGATGACCAACGTTTCGGGAGTGTCAGACATGGCAACGAATTTATCGCCAAATGTTTAATCGAGAAAGAATATGAGAAGGCTTGCAGGATTTTTATGACAGCAACTTCCTCAGCAGATAAAAGTCGCGATAGGCGAAGACGCAAGGATATTGAAGCCAATTGGGGTGATTTCGCAATGCTCGACAAAAAATATGGATACTGCGAGGAAAAGCCGCTGCTCCATCATCTAAAGAAAAAAACCGAAGATTGGCTTGGTGCGCTTCTGAAAATCAACCATCATCTCCGCCATATCCTGCTTTACTCCTATCAATCCTTCATATGGAACAAAACGACGAGTATTTATCTTAATAAACTTGGAATTGCCGACCTTAACATAGAGTATTTGCTTGGCAGATTGAATTTCTATGAATCTCCCGAAGCGTCTGTCTTTGATACACTCAGAATTATCGAAATTCCAATAATCAGACATAATACGCAGATTGAGAACGAGGAATTGCGAGCGATTTACGAGGATGTTCTCGCTGAGGAGGGTTTGACTATACAGAAATTCAGGATTAGGTCACATCCTGCATTTTACTTCAAGGAATACTTGCGAAAGCTGGTTATTGTGCCTGAGAACCTCGAAATTATCGATGTCGGAAGCGACGACCTGAATAAAGACATGAAGTTTGTTACGCTTAAATTTGAACTCCCACCCGGCGCATACGCAACCTTGATTCTAAAACGAATCTTCAAAACCGAAAAGAATTCTTAGTTGAAGGCATCAAGGTTTCAAGGCACAAGGCAGAAAGCTATAAAGTCAGGTAAACCTGTTTTTACTTGCATCCCTGTTGCATTACTCGCTGAATCTATGGTTTAGAAGAGAAAACACACACCGTGTCATTCTAAGGGAGCGAAAGCAACCGAAGCGGACGAAGTCCTTTAATTATCCAGGATAACGATATGTAAAACATATATTTCATTGTAAATAAACTATGTATGAAAAATTCTGAATGTGAATCATTGTCTTCATTTGAAATTAAATAATACATTATTCCATGTTTGCTCTGAACTAGCCTGGATTCTTCACTTCGTTCAGAATGACAATTTTTTGTTTCCTCTGTGTTCTCTGTGTTCTCAGTGGCAAAAATACTCAGGATGTCTGATGTTTATGTGTTTGATTAAATTTCTTTACAAAATCGATAATAATCGGGAAAAATTCAAAAAAATCGGACTTAAATTCATCATAATATTTAGTCAGGAATTTAAATCCATTTGCAAGCGGGTTTTTATGTTTGATTCGCTGCGACAAACGCTTCAACGCTATCTTAATCGTTTCAAGTTCACGATACTTCACAAGCCAATTCACTGCCTTCATCCGAGGAATAATCTTTTTCGCATTTTCAGGTACTTTATCAGCATTGTCTTCGAGAACTTTGTAGGCATTCTCAGCAAATTCCTCAAGTGAAGTATCAGAAAATTTGTCAAAATACTTGGCGAGAAAATGGTCGTAGAAAATATCCACGAGAATCCCGCTGTAAAGCGAGAACTTTTCATCTATACGTTTCATGCTTCTAAGCGCAATTGGATGTGAATCAATAAACGAATCAATTTCACGATGCAAAATAATACCGCGCTTGATATCACCCTCATACGGAATTCTACTGACCAAACCTTTGACAAAATCACCAAGGAAATTGCCCAGCATGCAGTTATTAGTATCCGACAAAAATAAATGTGCGAGAAAATTCATTTAGCACTCAGTGTTATCATATATTTATATAAACGGATTAAATTAATGTTGATTCAGTTTTTCTTAATAGATTTACCTTTTTTTATCAACATTTATTCAATTTTACTTGCGACTATATTGTTTTCGCCATTGTTCAGGCGAGGAAAACTCAGGCACAATTCCTTCTGAAGCATCTTTTACTTGCTGCCAGTATTTCTTTATGCCCTGGTCGCCATATTTTTCCAGGTAATATGTGTACGCAAGCCCGGCGCGAGCGAGTTCAGCATTGAGATTCTTATCATCCACGAGAATGTAACCGAGATACCGTTTATATTTGTCCTTTGAGCGTGCTTGTATGAGTTTAACTGTGCCGGCATCGAAGATTGCGTCCTCGACGAATTGCTTTGCCTTTTCTGCCCAAGGTTGCTGAGATGCTCCTTTTATGAAAAAAGGCGATTCCTTCTCTGGAGCATCAATTCCAAGCAGTCGGATGGTTTTTCTACGATATTTTATCGTGTCGCCGTCAATAACATGAATTTCGCGCTTTTTCAGCACTTCAACGCGATATGACCGTTTTGTTTGCAGATATTTTTTGTCCTCAAGTTTTCTGCAACCTGAAAATAAGAAAACTCCTGTAATCAGAGCAAATATCAGCAAATGTTTTGCGTTTTTCATGACTTTTCTACGTTCTAAATAATGTAATATGTTAATTTACTCAATCTAAAAGTTTATGCAATGGTGATATGCGATATTTAACCGATAATAATCTACGCACTGGTGGGAAAATTAAGGTGAAACCTGAAGATTTCATTGTGGAAGAGATTCCGCTTTACGATTTTTCGGGTGAGGGTGAGCATACAATTCTGAAGATTGAGAAGTGTAATGTTTCTACGTTTGATGCAATCAGGCGCATATGCAGGCAGATAAAATTCAAGGACAAAAACGTAGGGTTAGCCGGTTTGAAGGATTCGCAAGCGATAACACAGCAGTATTTGTCATTTCAGCTAGTGCCTGAGGAATCTTTTCGGGACATCGACATTCGAGACGTGAAAATACTGAATATTTATCGACACAACAACAAGTTGCGACGTGGTCAGCTTCGGGGCAACAAATTTACGTGCATAATTCGTGAAGTCGATGAAAATGCAGAAGAAATCGCGCAAAAAATCGCTGAGGAAATAAAAAAAAGTGGCTTGCCGAATTATTATGATTCTCAACGTTTTGGCATGCTTGACAACAATCATGTACTCGGTTTGTGCCTGATAAAACGGGATTACAAAGGCTTCGTCTCTGAATTCATGAAATCTCTCGCTGAACCCGCTCCAGATGCGTACGAAGCGATTTTGCAGGAGTTTTATCACGAAGCATGGGAAAAAACGCCTGATAATCGTCGTGATGAGTTGAAAATTCTGCATACGATTGTTCAATTCGACGATTTCGAACGCGCTGTGAAAACTTTGCCAAAACGAACGTTGAAATTGCTTGTTTCATCGTTTCAGTCATATCTTTTTAACGATTTGCTTGATGTCAGAATCGATAATGGAAAATTTAATACTTTTGATAAGGGTGATGTTGCGTATTTGCACAGAAACGGCGCTGCGTTCGTAATTGAGGACGTTGATGCTGAAATTCTTCGATGCAAAAATTTCGAGATTTCACCGAGTGGACCCATCTTCGGCACGAAATCTCTGCTTGCGGAAGATGCACCTGGAGAAATTGAGCGTGAAATTCTTGAGAAAAATGGACTTGAGCTTGAAGATTTCAAGCTTGGCGACGGTCTGGGGCAAAAAGGTGCAAGGCGTCCGTTCCGTATCAAAGTCGAGAATCTGCAAGTAAATGCTGATTCTGAGAAAAATCTACATGTGGAATTTGAACTGCCTTCAGGCTCATATGCTACAATTTTGTTGAAAGAATTTACTAAATCCAATTTGTAGGCTTATCCGGATAAATATTTTAGGTTAAAGATGCTCGAAGAATATATAGCAAAATTACACAAACTCGATGAAAAGCCTCAGAAAATGCGGGCTCTCGCTCTGTTTTCAGGTGGTTTAGATTCGGTTCTTGCTGCTTATCTCGTCGCAAAACAAGGTATCGAAGTAATCTGTCTGCATTTTGATACTGGTTTTCTCACCGGTAACCATCAGAAACTTGTGGAAGGCTGGCAAAGCATATATTCCGGTTTAAAATTCGAATACATCGACGTTTCAGAGGAATATTTGGATATTTTGAGAAATCCGAAATACGGTTACGGTTCTGCTGCGAACCCGTGCATTGACTGTCATTTGTTCATGATTCGTCAAGCAGCGTTGCAATTACCGAAATTCGATGCACATTTCATCATCACAGGTGAAGTTCGGGGGCAGCGACCGAAATCACAGAATGTCAGGGCAATGTCGATAATCGAGGAAAAAAGCAGTATTTCCGGCTTTCTGCTTCGACCGTTATCAGCAAAAATCCTTGAAGAAACTATACCTGAGCAAAAAGGATGGGTAAAACGCGATGAATTACTCGACATTCACGGCAGAAGCAGAGAAAAACAGTTGATGCTGGCAAAAGAACTAAATGCACCAATAATCAACAGACCCGGCACAGATGCATGTAATCTGCTTGAAAGCCCGTTCTCAGTGCGTTTTTTCGATTTCATAAAGCACAATGAGGATAAAAAACCGGAAAGAATTGAATATGAGTTGCTGAAGTTCGGCAGGCATTTCAGAATCAGCGAAAATGCAAAACTCATTGTCGGCAGGAATGAATCTGAGAATGAACGGCTGTTAAAAATGCAAAAAGATGCCAACACAGCGCAAATTTCATACTTTGTCATGTATGTTGACGAAATTCCCGGACCAATCGGTTTACTTGAGAATAATCCCCACATAAGTCGTGAAGACATTGAATTCGCTGCAACAATCGTCGTAAAATATTCGAAAGCACAGTCAAACACGCAAATCAAAGTTAAAATAATCGAAAATGAAAAAACTGATTCGATAATCGCAACTGCTGCTGAAAACTCTGCAATCTTTCATCATTCACTTATTGGCGTGCCAAAAAACCGTCCAAAAAACTTTGTTATGCCTAATGCCACCAGAAATGCGAAATTGTACAAAGGAAAAATTAACTAAAATTGTTAATGAAAACCAAAAGCCACTACAAAATATTTTAACCAAAATTTCCCAATAAATCTCATTCTAAAGCGATTTTTTAGATTAAAATAATTATAAGACGCAAATGAATATTAAAATTTAAATGAATTTGTGGTATAAAATTGAAAGTAATATTTAATTTGACTACGAAGGGTTTCTCCCATATCATTTGTAGGTAAATTCATGTAAATACGGAGGAAGATATGAGAAATTGTGTATTGCTTATCTTGGTTTTGGCTTTATTCTCGTCCATAATTTTCACAGGATGCAGATCCGTTGACCCAAAAGAACAATATTTCGGATACGGTATTGTTTATATGCAGAAGGGGGATTTCGACAGATCGAGAACAGAATTCTACCGTGTCCTCGAAATTGAGCCGAATTGTCCCGAAGCAGAATACAATCTCGCCCTCATCGCTGACAGCCTTAAAGATATCAAGAATGCAATAAAATGGGCTGAACTAGCCATTAAACACTACGGCGAACGCAAAACGGCAGCAGAATCAGGAAAAATATCATTTACAGAAGAAGACCAGGAAAAAGTTTCAATGGCACATGTTCTTCTCGGTACAAATTATGTTTCTTTGAAGAAAATTGACGTTGCCATCGATCATTTCAAGATTGCGACTGAGTTCACCGAAGGTGACCCGATTATCTGGGAAAACCTTGGGACAGCATATTTATCTCAGGAAAAAATTGATTTGGCTATAGTTTCCTTCAAAAAAGCATTGGAAGTCGAACCCAAACATGCCAGGGCACACATTTCACTCGCATTTATTTACGAAGAGATTGGTGAAATTGAGCTTGCCAAATATCATCATTCGCATGCAAGACAGCTTGGTGAAGATAGTCCATACCTGATTGAAATACTCAGTTGGTGGGACGATTGGAAGAAGTTTAAAACAAGACTTGACCCCAAAATTCAATTCATACATCCTCCAAAATGGGTTGCATCTGAGAAAAAATCGCGTGTTGGACGTGCTTTGGTCGTCTTCGATAACACAAAAGCAATTTGCTACGGACGTGATGCAGGAACATTACAGATTATCGGTCCTGACAAGAATTATACAATACTAAGACGTGGACAGGAAAATCCCTACGATTACGCCGTCAGCGGTCTTTTGAATTTCTTGAAAACAAAAACTGAATTCCCGCACTATTTCTCAGAAGACATTGAAAAACAGGAAAAAGCACTTAAATCACCTAAAAAAGTTGCGGATAAAAAACCAAAAA
>JAIOTL010000105.1 GCA_021106775.1 Planctomycetota bacterium
AGAACTGATAACTATTAAAACAAAACTTATCGTACTAACAAACCCACATAACCCGACAGGAATTGCACTTGACAGTGAGGAATTGACTAAGCTCAAACAGATTGCCGACGCCCACGATTTGTACGTTATGTTCGATGAGGCTTTCATTGAGAGATTCGGGATAAGTTTAGCATATCCACGCTAAATCGCAGTGAATGCTTTATAATCACAGGAAGTGTGACAAAAGTATTCGGATTAGGTGGAATTTGCATAGGATGGGCTATTGCTCAATCGCATTTAGCTGAAAAAATGAAATATTTCCAGGATTTAATGAGTCTCGTTAATGCTGAACCGTCTATGGACATAGCATTGCGATTATTTAAGAAAATCGATGAATTTGTGAACAAAAGTACTCAGTTATTAACTGAAAACTCTGAAATAATCGAAAACTGGTTGGCAAAACACGATAATATTCAGTGAAAGTTCAATCCTGAAGTGGCGTTCTGCTTTCCACGAATTTCGAATGTCAATATATCGAAATTGCTTGATATATTGCTAAAAAAATATGGTTCTTATGTTGTACCAGGACAATTTTTTTGATAATTATGTAGAGCATTTCAGACTCGGGTTCGGCATTGATAAAAATTTACTTCTTAAGGGTTTGGAAAATATTGATTTGGTTTTAACCACAATTTAACAGGAATTAATATGGAAAATCCAAGAAAGATGATTTTTAACGAGCTTGCTGATACCTGGGATGAACACAGCAACTTGACCTCAGAACGCAAAGAAACGATAAATAATGTTCTCAACCATAGCAGTATTTTGCAGAATGACAGAATTTTAGATGTAGGCTGCGGTACCGGCATTTTGATTCCTTTTTTGCTTTACCGCCTAGGACCTCTAGGCGAAGTGATTGCAATTGACCTTGCTGAAAACATGATAAACATCGCTCGTGAAAAATTTACTGATAATAGAGTTAGTTTTGTTGCTGGTGATATTCTCACAAAGGCATTTCCGCATAATAGTTTTGATAAAATCTTTGTTTTCTCAACATTTCCGCATTTTGATGACAAAGAAGGGTATTTGAAAGTGTTTTATACAATTCTCAAAAGGTTCGGCATACTGACAATATTTCATGTTGCAAGTTCTATTGAAATCAACAACTATCATCAAAAACTCGAATCTGAGGTATTGAAAGAGGATTATCTGCCTTCAATCAATGAAATGGTTGAATTTACACGAGGTTCAAAATGGAAGGTCATTTCTGCGGTGGATAAAACCAATTTATATCAATTCCAGGTGATGAAAGATGAATAAGAGCTACAAGTAACCCAACTCGATTTCAAAGGACAAGTGAAAGAATAAATATTCAAAAGTGAATGTTGCAATTCCATAGAAAAAAAACGAATTAAAACTGCGGTTAATCCTTGTTTTTGCTAATCGGATTTTTTCCGGAAAAAACCATGTAGATGCCTGCTACCAGTAGAACCGCAGCAGCAATCCATATCACAGAACCCAGAACGAATGTAATTATCTTATTAATGATGAAAACAATGATAATAAGGACACAAATTGCAACGATGATTCGCGGCTTGGTCATTTTCTTAGGAATCAAAAGACGAAACAAACCTTTAATCATTGTCCAGGCAAGACCAGCTTTCTTCTTGACTTCTTCCTTGCTGGGCAAATCGTTTTGTTCTTTGTCCGACATTGGTCGTTCCTTAAAATGTTCTTACTCTTTCTCGCTTGCATCTTCTGTCAATTCACGCTTGGCAAGCATAATCTCATATTCCTTCAAAATGATTTCGAACTCACGCGCAGATTTATCTTTACCGATTTTTTCATACAATCTGATTAACCTTGTGCAATCTTTAATTACACGATGAACATACTCAAGGTTGCGATTAATGTTAAATGCTCGGTCAGCATACTTAATTGCTTTATCGACATCTCCGAGTTTTTCATAAACGAAACTAATATTATTTAATGAAATTGCGATTTTATCGGCGTTGGGAAACGGATTCGAAGCGGTCGCTAGTAATTTCTGCTCTTTTTTATCGAGATACAAAGCTTTTTGATAAAACTTCAAAGCGTCATTCAAAAAATATGCCTGTTTGTCTGCAGCACTTGTAATACTGAGATTCTCATAATAATTTCCAAGCATCGAGTATGCTGATGCAGCAATGTTGTAAGCCTGGATGTTTTCTGCCTGTTTTGCGATTGCAGTGTATTTAACTCTCTCAACATTATGGTCGGTTGAAGGTTCAATAAGTTGAAGCTTGACGAGTTTAATTCGGAGCAAGGAGATGTTGGATTCTGGAAGTGGTACATTTGATGAGCAGCCTGCGAAAAGTAAAATTGCGCAATATATATAGATTAAAGTGCAAAACCGCATTAAATCCTCGTAATTTCGTGCATGCAAGCATGCGTTTGGTTTTTGACCTTCTCAGCTACAAAGGAAATCTTTCGTATCTGTAGAGCAGGTTGCATGTTTATGAGTACGATTCGTACATGCAAGCATGCGTTTGGTTTTTAACCTTCTCAGCTACAAAGGAAATCTTTCGTATCAGTAGAGCAGGTTGTATGTTTATGAGTACGATTCGTACATTGCAGTATTTTATTTTATGTTTTTTCTTAAGCAATGCAAATATTGGGAATATTCTTAGGACATCAAATCGGAAAATGATGAACCAATCGATTTCGATTTACCTTAGCAATATCATATAATGTTTTAATATTATAGATTCTGGAGCAGTTATGGAAGAGATGCCAACTTTAACAAACGTAACTTTTCATTCTGCATCAACGTATAAGATTCTTGATGAGCTTGGACGCGGTGGCATGGGTATGGTTTATCTGGCGGAGCGAAACAGCGAAGGTGTAATCGATCATGTCGTGCTGAAGACATTGAAAACAATTGATATAAAACAGATTGAACAGCTGAGGAACGAAGCGAATATCGCCACAATACTCAGGCATGAAAATATTGTGAAATCGTACGGAATGGAATCTATTCCAATATCAAAGCTTCCACCAAGGTTTCGTGATTTTCTTGATGCACTCAAACCGAAAGAAAATAATTTTTTCCACACAAAACATGTTTATCGCCCAAAATTAACGCCTAAAAAATCATTAACTGATTCGTTATCCAAATTCGAACAGACAAACACAATTCGCAATCTCAGAGACGACGAAAAACTGTATTGCATGGCAATGAATTATGTCGAGGGGGTTGACCTTGGGAATCTATACCGCAAACACTTGCGAATGAACATGTTGATTCCGTGTATTCTAACAGGTTTTATCGTCAGTAGAATTTGCCGAGCCCTTTCATATGCACACAAATACATTGTTCACCGTGATATTTCACCTGAAAATATTATGATTGATAGACATGGTGTCGCTAAACTGATGGATTTCGGAATTGCGGTTGTTGCTGGTGTTCAGAAAGAATTTGCAGGTAAAGTTGTTTACATGTCTCCAGAGCAGCTTTCAGGCGATAAACTTGACGGCAGAAGCGATATATATTCTCTGGGGCTTGTGGCATACCAGATGCTGACGGGTATAAATTTATTTGTACAGCCTGAGGATATGAGCTTCAATGAGCATATTGTCTGGATTGCACGCAAGATGGCAAAGGGATTCCCACTGCCACACGAATTACGAAAGGACGTTCCGCTTGCACTTTCTGAAATCATCGGCAAAATGTTGAGAACCAAGGTGGAACATCGATATCAGGATGCTGAGGAAGTTTGTACTGACCTTGAGCAGAATTATCTTTACGCAAAAGGATTTGGACCGACAAATAATTCAATGGCTTCGTATGTCGAGATTTTCGAGAAGAATTTTAGTAATGTAAGCTTGAATCAACTTAATCAGCTTAATTTTATGAAGGACAAAACTGGAGTATTTACGATAAAAAGACGATTTTCACTCGAAGATTACTCAATACTTGGGAAAAAACTCTTTGCGGAAACTCAGCAGAAGCAATTGTCCTATCTCGTCATTAAGAAACAAGCTGATGACAAACAGAAGTAAACCTAAGGAAATTTATATTAACTGCCTAAAATTTCCGCATAATGGAGAACTTGGAACGGGAGTTTTCTTTGTGAAATCAATCCTTTGAGATGCATCAGGCAGCCCAAATCACCGGCAGTGAGAGTGCTTGCACCAGATTTCTGAAGCAAATCCAACTTTCGCTCACCCATTTTCACTGAAATCTCAGGATGTTTTATAGAAAAAACTCCACCGAAGCCGCAACACTGCTTCTCTTCATCCAGAGTCAGCAATTTCAAACCTTTGACATTTCTCAAAAGTTTTCGAGGACCTTCATCGACTTTCATCCCCCTAAGCAGGTGGCAGGAGTCATGATACGCTACAACTCCTGAAAACTCAGAACCTGGAATCTCATCAACCTGCAAAACGTCTGTTATGAACTGTGAAAACTCGTAAACCTTTTCGAGATATGAAAAATCCTTTTCATCGAGCAATTTCCGGTAATGTTCGCGAATCATGTATGTGCATGAGCCGGACGGCACAACGAGATAATCGGATTTCATTGTTTTAAGCATATTGAGAACTTTTTTAGCACCGATTTTGGCGGTATCCCAGAAGCCAGCATTAAACGCGGGTTGACCGCAGCAAGTCTGTCCCTTTGGAATCTCGACAGTGCAACCGAGTTTTCTAAGCACAAAAATTGAATTTTCAACAATCGATGTGTTGAAATGTTCTGCAAGGCACGTTGAATATAATGCAACTTTCATCCGAGACCCCGGTAAACTCAACTACAATGACTTATAATGAGCAATTTATATATCAAATATTCAAAACCTTAATCTTTTTTGACGGATTTACTTGAATACATCGAGAACTTTTGAATAAGTTTTTGCGTCGCTGCCAACAATCTCGACTCAACTGTTCTCACGGGAATGTCAAGAACCTCCGAAATTTCTTTATACTTCATCTTGTGGAACCTGCATAAAATAAATACTTCTCGTTGTGGTTCGGGAATTTCAGCAAGAATGCTCTCGACGAAATCGGAAAACTCCTTATCCACTAACTTGTCGAGTGGATTTTTTTCGGAATTACCGCTCATCACGAATGAATCAGCATCTTCAACTGGTAAAGGTGAAACTTTGATTTTCTTGCGAATGCTTTCGTTTAAGAAGTAATTATGTGCAATTTGATACAAATAACTCGAGAATTTGCCTGTAGGCTTGTATTTATCGCGGTTTTTCCAGAGTCTAAGGAAAACATCCTGTACATAATCTTCGGACAATTCGCGGTTTCGACACATCCTGTACAAGTAGCTGAAAATCGGCTTTTCATAACGCCGGAAAATGTACTCGAACGCCTGAACATCATCGTTAGCAGATTTTTGCATTAATTCTTCGTCGCTCAACTCTTCGTACATTTCCATCCTTGATGGTTTAAGTTTACAACACGGTCAATAGGTCAAATAACTCATGAGTCCTATTGCAAATGCTATGGAAAAAAGCAGGTTTACCTGTATAATTTTCTGAACCTTAATTTTGTAAACTATATTGTATCAAATGTTACCATAATACGAAGTTCTGGGGAGTTTAGTTTGAGTAAAATACGAAAAAACAAATTCACGAAAAAACAACGACTCTTGAAAAAAAAAGAGTTCGACGAGGTTTTCAGTATTAAAAACTCCGAATCTGATCAAAATGTTATTATTTACATCAAATTTAACACTCTTCAGTATAACAGACTGGGCATCGTTATCGGAAAAAAAGTTGGGAATGCCGTCAAACGCAACAGATTCAAGCGTATTGTGCGAGAGGGATTCAGGATAATTGATTTTATGTTGGATTGCACCTTCGATATGGTTGTGCTTCCGAGAAAACCATTGAATGCTGAGCTTAAAAGCACAGACATTATGAAATCGATGCAAATACTTGTACTGAAGTTGTGTCGAAAGGGAAAAATGTCTTAAATTCATCAAATGATTTCGTCAATACTATCCTGATATAGGATTACCTTTTCGCCAGAATTGTTTGCAGCTTTCTTAAAAGCAATACCTGCCTTGGCGAGTGGATATTTCGCGGTTATCAAAGGTGTCGGGTCAATATCTCCGCTTGCCAACAAATCAACAGCATGCTGAATATTTCCACACCTTGACCCAAATAATCCAATCTCGTTTATCACAATATTGTTAATATCGTGTGCTGTGAACACATTAATCAACTCACGCTTATTGTTTTCTTTATTGAGCTTAATTTCCGTCAGAGTTGATTTCAGAATGAGTTTTCCTTGTGGTTTCACATAATTCAGCAGATTCCCCAAATTGTTTGCAGAGCCTGTTGCTTCGAAGATTACATCGAACCTTCCCACAACATTCTTAAACAAAGAAATTTTTAAGTGCGGGAATCTGCTAAGTAAGAACTCGCGCCGTTTTTCTGATGTAACAACTCCGATTACATTGTAATTCAATGCCTGCAACGCTAATAGTGCAAGCGTTCCAAGCTTTCCAACGCCAAATATAGCAATTTCATCATTCTGCGTGATTAATCCACGTTCTACGGGTTCAAGTGCTGCTGCTAGCGGTTCGGCAAAAACTGCTTTCAAAGGATTGAGATTATTCGGTAGAGTAACAATGTTAAACAAAGGAAGTAAGAAATACTCGCTGAAAGCCCCAAAATACTCGTTTATCCCAACAGTTTTGCGACTGATACAATGTTTTTGCAGATTGTCCGAGCAATACGGGCAATCATTTTTGTTGCAACTGATGTTTATGTTGAAAACGATGCGCTTATTGATTATTTCAGGAACACCAGGCGCGGAAACAACCGTACCGACAACTTCGTGTCCGATTACGCCAACAAAACCTTTATAGCCTTTGAGAATTTCAAGGTCGGTGCTACAAATTCCGCCGAATTCGAAGCGAACTTTCACCTCCTCAGCAGCGGGGTAAGGCTCTTTAAACTTTTTGTAAAGTAAGTTGTTGCCATCAAAATAAACCGCGTGCATGCACTTATTCCTCGACTTTATCAGTCATTTCTTTCGGTTCATCAATGTGAATATCTTTAATAATCCGCCATTCATTGTCAATTAGATTCAAGAATACTCTTCGGTAAATGGTTTTTTCAGTCAACTTATACTTTGCTGTTTCAGTCTCACTCTTTTTCTCTACTTTGCCGTCATTCTCCTCAATTGTCATAAATTTAATGTTGATATCCACTTCCGCAGTAATCTTTTTAAGCTCGGTTTTCTTAATCGTAACCTCACACGACTCAAGCGCATCGATGTTATCCTTCAAGAATTCGAATCTTTCATTATCGAGATTAAACTCTTTTTCATCAATATCATAGCGCCATTTAGCAAGTATTAAATTGAGTGTAATCATCTCTTTATTCAACTCAACATTATAAATATTCTGAAGAAAATCGTTCAAAAAGTACAATCTACCGGCAATCTTCGCTGAATTCTCAACTGAATCAATTCCGGTATCAAAATCTTGTTTAGTAAAGAACAATGGATTGCTAAGAACGCTCATAAAGTCAAAGTTTGAAAACATGTCATTGGAATGAAAATAAGCCATGTGCCATTTCTCATCAACCTGAAATACAAGTGATTCTTCCGTCCGACTGTCCATAATGACTGAATATTCCTTGTTATCTTTTGTAAATTTGGGAAATTTTAGATTGGTATTAATAATTCGGAAATTTATCAAAACTTCGTAAGGAAGCTTTTTATCTCTTGATATTGTTGGTCTGTAAGAATCGTTGGATACATCCTCGATTTTGAAGAGCTTGTCCTTAAATCCAAGCTTCTTTATGAAATCGTTTGCTTTTGGAGAGAATTCACCAGCAATTTTCTTTAAAACTAATTGTTCTTCTTTGGTTTTATTGTCTCTTAGTTCGTATTTCTTGGTCGAATTTTCTTCGCTTTTGATTTTATCATCATACTTTGCATCAAGTAATTTGAATTCATTGTCGAAACCATCCTGCACGTTTCTAAATATCATCGAGAGTCTCATATTAATGAATTTTCTGATATCTTCTTCGGTGGCTTCTTTGCGTTCGATAATTTCGTTTCCAGCATCGTTCCATCTTTTATTATATTCTGGAAATACACGCTGGATTTTCTCGTACATTTCGATGTCCTCAGCAATTTGTACTTTCTGTTCACCACCGACGATCTCCAGTTTTTTTGTTAAATATTTGATGTATTTCTTTGTGCCTTCTTCGATTCGAGGCATGATGAACTTTTGCATGAGTTCAGCCTGATAATCAAATGCACTCAGAACCAGAGCTTCATCGCTTGAATCGTTAGGAGAAGCTGATGGTACACCATCTCCACAGCCAATGTTTAGAAAAACAATCGAAAACAAAGCAAAACACATAAATTTTTTCATCACAAACTCCAAAATGTTTTATTCGATTTTAAATTATTCGATTTTTATTTCAACACAATCTATTTTATCGTCGGTTACGCAGAAAAAATGTTTACATAATGTGGTAATGAAGTATTGAACCTTAACGAATTCTCAATGTTAAACACTTAAATGTAATGCACAGGTTTATTCTGTGGTTTATGAAAAAGTGCTTGAAATCTCGGAGTAAGAATGTAAAGTTCCAAGCTTTGACAAATAACCCAAAAGTGATAATA
>JAIOTL010000220.1 GCA_021106775.1 Planctomycetota bacterium
CAAGCAAGTTTCGAAGGGTTGTCATTCCCGTGAAAACGGGAATCCAGACTGATACAATATTATATTCTAACTTACTCTGGATTCCCAATCAAGTTGGGAATGACAGTTTTTTTGAACCCTTTACTACTTTCTTGACAAAGTAGTAGTATAAATTACATTAAATGGTGGAACAGGCATCCTGCCCGTAAATATTGGGGCTGAGTGTCAGGAAAGATGTCTGGTCTACCGAAGATGTCGCGAAATTAATACTAGGCTGTGTTTGAAAAATAGTTATGATTGAATTTTTTCAGATTTGCGTAAGATTCGGAATTTCTAATTGAAGAACGCCGCAGGTGAAGCCAAAGCTTCATTGAGGACGTTTTGAGTGAGGAAATTTTGAAGATTGCATGAAGCTGGTAAAACGCACAAAAGTAGTTTTCAAACACAGCCTAGTTAATCGAGACGAATTTATGCAATCGAATTGAAAGTAACCCGACAGGATTCTTTTTTGCGTATTCAAGCATAATGTCAAAAGCTTTTGGAAGCTCTTCTGTGTAATGGAAATAAATTTTCAACACAAGCGGGTATGTTTCTTTCTTAATGTCAGATACTTTCATCATATATGTCTGTCCGTTTTCATTTACGAGTCTTGCCTGCTGAACCCTTGGATTATCGCCGAAATAACATCTGCTCATAAACCCGATTCTAGCACCGGAAAACTTGATATGGTCAGCAATTGTGCCTTCATTCTTTTGAACAAGATTGTCCTTAAAATAATCCTCACCATCGAGTATAACTTCCTTAAACAGGCGATATGCGTCAGTATTCGATGGTGGTACAAGCAATTCGATTTTGTCGTCGACGGATTCTTTATCAAGCTCTTTCCAGCTTTTTATTTCGCCTGTGAAGATCTTTTTCAAGGTCTCCAGGTCAAATTCATTGATAGAGTTGGTTTTATGAACCAGAACAATAATCGGCATCCTGAAAATCGGAACCACTTTTGGTGCTTTATTATTTGTTTCTACAAATTTTTCAATTTCAGATTTAGTTAAAATTCTACAAAGTGCAACATTGCTGACTTTCTGTGTTGTAAAATTCTCGATAACCTTGTCTTCAGCAAGCGATTCAACGGTAATGTCGAATCTGCGGTCTTTTTTATTCTTCAAAATGTAATCAGAATATGAGTTCTTAAGTACGGTAAATAATTTTTCCGCAGGTGAATTTGCATGAACTGTCATTGTTTCAACGACGATTTCTTCTTCACCTTCGTCATCCTGTGCTACAGCAGATACAAAGCCTACTCCAAGAATCAAAGCTAATACAATTGCGACGAAATATGTTCGGAATTTCATGATATTCTCCAAAATATGCGATAGGTTGTGTTTGAAAACCCAAAAATTGTCATTCCTGTGAAAGCAGGAATCCAGATAATACACTAAATATCTCAGATTCTGGATTCCCAATCAAGTTGAGAATGACACTAAAAGGTAGTTTTCAAACACAGCTTAAATTTTAATCATTTTTATTCAATTCCGCAACGATTCTTTTCCTAAGCTGATTGTGTTCGAAATCGGTGAATTTGTCGGTAATCGCATGATAATCAATTATGCCTGATGTGTCATTACCTGAAATTATCTGCACTTTAGCGGGTTTGGGCTTGCTGAAAACCCATTTATCATCGTCAATGGTGGTTTTATTCGATGAACCATTAATTTCATCAGTATTTCCAGGTTTATCCGATGCTTTCTTCTCAGGTGTGTTTTTCTCGACAAATGCATTTAGTTTTTCCATAAGTGATTTATCATCCGTAAGATTTTGTCGCAGAATCTCAAGAATTTCATCAAGGTCGAGGTGGATGAGCTGTTGAACTTCCCGCTCCATAGCATCTGCTGATTTCCGCAGTTCCAGGTTCTTTTGAGCCAATTCTAACGCTTGTTTCAAAAGTTCCTTATCAGTTTGTTCGGATTCTCTGGACTTTTCGATGAAATCAAATATTTGTTCGCTGTTTTTTTGGCGTGCTTTGATTTTATCGTCTATTTCCTTAAAAATACCGGCTAATGAATTGAATTCAGTATTTATGAGCTTGTTTTTCGTTTCCGCGAGTAATTTCAGCAATTGTGTATCCTGCTTGATTTTTGCGATGGCTTCAAGTTCGGCGATTTCTGCTATGATGTTTTTGTCGAATCCAGCATTATCAGTAATGCTTAATGATGGTTTTTGTGCAATCATTAATACTACAGTAACAAGCGAGATGAATATCAGTAAAATGAGTTCGATTGGTGATTTTATCGCCTTGAACTCGATGAATCCTCTTTTTTTAAGCGTTTGCCTTGCTTTTGATTTTAATTTGTCGAAAAATGGGGACTTGGTGTTATTTGTCTGGTGCATATCGAAGCAGGTCAAAACGCTGGAATTGTCGCATAATTGCCGGTCGATATTTGCTGGGATATGCGTATAATCTCGCCTGAAAACCGAATATTTTCGGAAAAACACCACAATTGCAGGTATTGCGGAAAATACCAACACATAATTCGGAAGCGCGTAAATATGTTGAGATACCAGAATCAGTGCGAAAAGCGTAGCTACACCCGTGAGAAATCCTGAGATTAACGCACGCAACAGCCAAATTTCAACGATTTTCGACCGATACCGCGAAATTTGTACAATTAAATCTGATTGTTCATCAACATTGAATTTCATAAATATCCATCGTTCTTCCGTACATTCTAACGAGAAATTTACATTATAGTTCGGATTTTTGAATAAATCATGCTCAACAAATCAGACTTCAAAATTTTCCTCAGATATTTCACCTTTGCGCAGCCTGTCAATTGCCCCTGTCGCCAGAGCATCCGCCTTCTCGTTGTACTCATCGCCAGCATGTCCGCGCACCCAGTGCCATGAAATCTTGTGTTTTTCTACTGCTGCGAGCATCCGCTGCCAGAGTGCTTTGTTTTTCACGGGTTTTTTTGCTGAATTTCGCCAATTATTCACAAGCCAATTTTGAATCCATTCAGTCATGCCGTTTTTCACGTACTTAGAATCCGTGTAAATTGAGACCTCGCAAGGCTCTGTTAGATTTTCAAGCGCGCGAATCACTGCTAGCATCTCCATCTGATTGTTCGTGGTGTTGCTATGTGCGCCCTGAATTTTCTTCTCAATCCTGCCAAAACGCAAAATCGCTCCGAACCCGCCAATCCCAGGATTCCCGCTGCAAGCGCCGTCAGTATAAATCGTAACTTTTTTCATGTTTTTATATATATTGCTAAAAATGTGACTAATATGCACTGTTGAAATTGAGTAATAATAAATATTATGATGGTTTGTCATTCCAAACTTGATTGGGAATCCAGCGAATACTAGAAAAAACAATGTTGCTGGATTCCTGCTTTCGCAGGAATGACACACAAAAATTATATATATCACACTACTTGAAATTTTATATCATCAAACTCTGCGATTGCTTGCGATATATTCATTATTGAGCAAAATATTCCGAAAATTCTTCCGATTCCGCAACCGCTTCCAGAACCTTCGCAGCCACTACTCCCGCACTGTTCGCGCCTGTATCAAATGTATCTTCGATGTACACAGCAAACGCAATCATCGGGTTATCATGAGGTGCATAGCCAGCGAACCAGCCGAAGTTAAGCTCCTCGCCATCGCGTATTCTAGAGGTTTGTGCAGTGCCGGTTTTACCTGCAACCCGAAACTGGCGTAATGACCGAATTTTGCGTGCAGTTCCACGTCCATCCTCGACACATCCTATCATACCCTTTTGAATCGCATCCCAACCTGCATCTATCATCTTAATGCGTTTTATCGCTGAATATCCAGCATCATCAAGCAGAATCGTTGGTGTGGGCAGGTTTCCGCGAGTCGCAACTGCACACATAAATCGCGCAACCTGCAATGGAGTAACACGTAGACGTCCTTGCCCGATACCGTTGAGCGCGCTTTCCAAAATATTGCTGGAATCCGGACTCATAGGATACAACCAATTATAATGCGAACCGTCACGCCTTTTGCGCCAGGCTTCATATTCTGTTAGTTTCACGCCTGTTTTCTCGCCAAAACCAAACTGATTCGCCCAATACCAAAGCTTTTCATAACCGAGTTTATACGCCTGCTCGTGGAAAAACTGGTTGCATGAATATGCAATCGCCTGTTCAAGATTGAGTTTGCCAAAAACTCCATGGTCGGTGAATCCTTTTTTCTGATTATATTTTTCCCATGCAATATCCCATTTCAATCCGAATTCCTTTTCCTCCCAGAATTCCGGTGCCTGCAATTCATTCTCTTGCACCGCTGCAATTGCAGTCATAACCTTAAACACAGATCCCGGCGGAACCGTAGCATGCAAAGCTCTGTTAAAAAGCGGCTTGCCGGGAAATTCACCGGTAAACAGCTTTTGCCGATATGCTTTATCTTCGTCAGAATATCCCATCAATTTCTGCAGGTCATACGTCGGAAATGATGCCATTGCGAGGATTTCACCGGTATAAACGTTCATCATGACCACGGCACCAGCACATTCCGTAGGATTTCCTTCTTCAAAGTACGATTTCAGCGCATCTTCAGCAGCCTTCTGCAAATCCATGTCAATTGTTAGCTGCAAATCCTCAGCGGATTCAGGCGGAATATCATCGATAACGTTTCGCGTTCTGCCTTTTACATCTCGCTCGACGATTGTATTACCATACTTTCCCTGAAGTCTATTGTTAAAATATTTCTCTACACCAATCACGCCGATTTCCGTCCGAAAAACATCACGCCGAAATCGCTGCTCAAATTCCTTGGCACTCCGAAAATACCGCAAAATATACTCTTCACCTACATCGGCGGTTGCTTTTTCTATCTCATGTTTGAAATGTGGAGATTTAGTAAGGTCAAACTTCTCGTCCTCAGGTAAATCAAAGCCGATGCGCTGAATCTCCCGCAAATATCCAATCAAATGCGAACCGCACGCTCCAAACGGATATGTCCTTTTCAGCATTGGTACACCTTGAATACCAGGGAATATCCAGTCAAGTTCCTGCAAGGTTTCCAGTGTATCTTTTTCGATTTCGCGTACTAGCACTAGCGGATTATCCTGAAAACGCCATTTTTCACGGTCATTTTCCTCCCGACGTTCCGCACGCCCCAAATCTTCCCAGAATCCGCTTGACGCACCAAGCTTGAAAACCCGATTATATTTCTCAGTCATGCGTTCAGATTTTTCCGCAATCTCCTGTTTTATCTCGTTCTCAACCCGTTCAAACTTCGCAGATAAAGTCGCATACGGAATCTGCATCAGCAAAGCGAGAGTTTTCAGATTATTGCGAACTTCGCGTCTGAGTAACCCGTGTTGTCGAAGCTCCCAGGTGTTAAAGAAACTTCGGCTTCTGGATATATTTTTGTTTGTCCGATATTTAATGATTTTTTCAAGAATTAGATTCAGAGCATCGAATTCCACACTCGTAAAACCTGATTTTTCATAACCAAGATAATTTACACGGTCAATCACATTTGAAGGTTCGGTAAACAGCCAATAATTCATGCGGACTTCCCAGAGAGCGTCTTCACGAGCGATAATTTTGCCGTTTCTGTCGGAGATATTTCCGCGCTGAGGATGGATCAGCACTTTGTTAAGCCTGATACTTTCAGCCCTGCTTCTATGCATCTCCCCCTGCACAATCTGCAAATGGGCGAGTCTGCCCAACAGTATCATGCAGAAGAAAAAAATCATCGAAATCAGAAATATTATGCGTTTCTCGTTCATCATCCTCTCAAAGTGTTAATAATCGGGCAGCAGCCATTGTCCACGTTTATTTTGTTTAATGCGCAAAAGTTTCGACAATATTTCGACAAAATCGAAAGCCGGCACTGTCAAAAGCGTCGTCGGAACAATAATGCAGAAAATTCTTAAAACCCCTGAAACAAGGTCATAGTTGCCAGAATTCAAACTCATAAGCACGAAATAGAGCGAATTCACAATGAATCCGCCGCAGAAAACTATGAGCATCTGAGTATATTTATTCTCAATGAAAAGTTTATGCTTATTTTTGGCGATAAGCCTGAAAACTATGACATACAAGATTGCATACACTCCAATTGCGCCGGTGCTTAGTAAATCCTTTAGCAAACCCACGAAAAAAGCTGGCAGTGATGACTGTTTATCCTTGCTGAAAAGTGCCCAATAAACCACCCACCATAAAAACGGGTCGAAGTACAGGAAATCGGGTAGAATCGGCTCGATGTAAAGCTTCGCGCCTAACGAAGTAAAAAACAACAATGCTGTGAGAATTAAAAAGCGCATCTTTTTTCCGTGATATTCCTTTGTTTTTATCGGCAAATCCGCGAAATTCTTTATTTTTCAACCTTAAACATCAAACCTGTCATTCTCGCGAAAGCGGGAATCCAGTCAATCGAAACAACTCCGATGTCATTACGAGCGAAGCGTAGTAATCTCAGGACTATGCAAGGTAACTGACCAAAACCTAATTTTGAATAACATCCATCATATTTTGTTAGCGATAGCGAAGAATAACACTGAACTGTGATAAATGTAATTAATTAGGTAATGTGTTTGAGTATCATCTATGGAAATCCTGAGATTGCGACGGTCGTTTCGCTCCCTCGCAATGACAACGCAGGAGCATATTAAATCTTGGTGAATCTTCGTGTTCTTCGTGACTAAATCAATCACTCAGAATTTCGGTTGTAAAAAGTGGGAAACTTCCATATATTTTGTGTGTTTATACTCCCTGTGCTTTTTATGAGGTTGAAATGTCAAAGCTTGTTTGCGTAAAAGGGTCACTTGAGGGTAAGAAGTTTGAGATAACTCAGACACAGATGGTCATCGGCAGAAGTGCTGACAACGATATTTCTGCGGAAGACCAAGGGATTTCGCGCAAACATGCCAAGGTTTATAAACGCGATGATATGTTTTTCATCGAAGACCTCGGCTCGCGCAACGGCGTGCTGATAAACGGTAAACAGGTCGAGAAATCTGCGTTGAGGGACAATGATGTCATCAGAATCGGTGCGGTAGCCTTCAAGTTTAAAACCGAGGATTCACAATCGCAATCTTCTGGGTCGGTTTCGACGAGGTCTGTTCGGAAAGCGGCAAAATCGGACTTCAGCGTGGAAGATATTGCGACTGTTGAGAAAGTTAAGGATGCGCGCAGGAAAATTGAGGCTGAGATAGGTAAAATAATTATCGGGCAGAAGGAAGTTGTGGAACAGCTTTTGACCTGCCTGTTTGCGCGTGGGAACCTGCTTCTGGAAGGAGTTCCCGGGCTTGCGAAAACGCTGATGATTGCAACACTGGCGGATATTCTCGACCTGGAATTCAAACGCATTCAGTTCACGCCGGATTTGATGCCGTCTGACATTACCGGTACCGACATTCTGCAGGAAAATCCCGAAACGAAGAAACGCGAGTTCAAGTTCATCCGCGGTCCGATTTTCACGAATGTTTTGCTTGCTGACGAAATCAACCGAACTCCGCCGAAAACTCAGGCAGCACTTCTCGAAGCAATGCAGGAATATCGCGTTACAGCTGCGGGAATCACCTACGACCTCGAGCTTCCGTTTTTCGTTCTGGCAACCCAGAACCCGCTTGAGCAGGAAGGAACATACCCGCTGCCCGAGGCACAGATGGACAGATTCATGTTCAAGGTCAACATCGATTATCCAACGCGCGCGGAGGAAATTGAGATTGCGCTGCAGACGACCAAGGACAAGGACACTCAGCTTTCGAAGGTTTTCACCGCTGAGGACATTCTCGCATTGCAAAATCTCGTTCGCAAAATACCTGTGTCCGAGCATATTGTGTCATATTGCGCCGACCTTGTGCGAGCGACGCGTCCGGGGCTTCCGGGGACGCCGGCGTTTGTGAATGAATGGCTGAAATGGGGTGCGGGACCGCGTGCGACGCAGTATCTCGTTTTGGGCGGTAAATCTCGGGCGATTCTAAACGGTCGAGTAAATGTTTCTGTCGAGGACGTGAAAGCTGTTGCGCCGCAAGTCCTGCGTCATCGAATGTTCTGCAATTTCAACGCTACCAGCGAAGGCATCTCCGTCGACGACGTCGTCAAAAAGCTCCTCCAAACCATCCAACCCACCCAAATCTAATTGCACCTTACACTGTCATTCCCGTGAAAACGGGAATACAGCTGTTGTCATTCTGAGCGAAGCGTAAGAATCTCGGCGACTAGGTTAGGTTATTTGTCAGAATTAAATTGTGAAACTCATTTATGAATTCTGTTAGCGATAGCGAAGAACGAACAGCGATTCGAGATTAATGAAAATGGCAACTGTGTTTGCTAATCATCAATGGAATCAGGAGATTGCCACGTCGGTCGCTTTGCTTCCTTCTCGCAATGACATCCGGGAAGTATTGTATATTTGACAGTATTTCTCTGAGTTTCTGTGGCAGGAATCTTGAATTAAGCACAGGCATCGATTTAGCGATATGTAGCGTTTTGCAGGCACCAGCCGAGGAATGTCCCCTATATCAACCTATTTATTTGCTATGAAATCGATTTAACGCTCGTTTATGGACGAACTGCAATCATACAACTGCTTGTATAGTGCTGTTTCGCAGCTACACGCCAACTGGCAAACAATGAAAGAAGCTTTGCAGAGATTGATTGACAACCCACTCCGTGTCATTCTGAGTGGAACGAGCAAAGCAAGTGAAACGAAGAATCCAGGCTAGCGGAACAGAAAACGTGGAATTTGTTTAATAAAATTATGTCTGGAAAATTCTGAATCTGAATCTTTGTCTGCATTGGGAATTAGATTTTCATTTTTCGATGTTTTGTGTATGACCATCCTGGATTCTTCAGTCGCTATGCTCCTTCAGAATGACAGGTACAACCCTTGCCTGTCCTACCAGTATTTTTCTTGTCATTCCCAACTTGATTTGGAATATAGTTTATTTCACTTTTTTCAACGAACCTTTTGCTTTACATTTTGGACAATTTCTTGCATTGGCACCTCGGAAAGAAATTTTTCCGCATTCATCACATTTAAATTTAGTTTTGTTTTTCACATCTTCTGGTTCAGTTGATTCTTCTGCTGTTAATTTAATAAATTCAGGGTCATCCCAATATTCCTTAAAATCTTCATCCTCCTTAGCTGAAATTTTTGCATACTTATTATTAACAATAGATTTTTTTAAATAATTTATCATTTGTTGCTTATCACCTTTTTGTTTTCTCAATGCTAATACAACTGAGTAA
>JAIOTL010000241.1 GCA_021106775.1 Planctomycetota bacterium
AATGTAGATTACAATGAAGAGGAAATAACCTCGGTTATTGATAAATGGAGTAAAGCAACCGGTTTGAACTTCAACAGTAGTAAGGAAGTTATTGAAAATTAAGACGAACTTCTCGATACTATTAAAAATCTTGGAGAAATGTCAGTTGCTGATGCTCTTAACGTAGTCATAAGAAAAGGCTTGGAAGAAGACCTCGATTATTACATTGAAAATGGAATGATTATTGTTTCGACCACCGAAGAAGCAAAAGGTCGCGGAACAATCAGAAGAATTTTCAATGTAAAGTCTTTACTCGGCGGTTACAGAATGTTTCCCGGCGAAGAAATCAGAATCGATAGAAGCAATTCCAGTGCAACTGCAGATGAGGAAGTCGAAGAGGCAATTGAAGTTGAATTCGACGAATTACCAGAAGCAATAATTGAGGCAACTGGTGGCGACGAAATCTGGGATGATGAAAATACAAAAATTGCAACTGGACCAAGCGGCACACTAATCGCTGTAAATACACCAGAGGTTCTTGCGGAAGTTGAGAGAATTCTTGACGAACTCAGGCAATCACGTGGTTTGATGGTTACGATTGAATGTCGTTTTATTAAAATTGCCGATAATTTCCTTGAAGAAGTCGGTATCGATTATCGTGGCGCAGGTGGTGTTCCTCCGGGTTCAGTTGGACCAAACCTTACCGCAGCACCACTTGACGATTTCATGTATGGTTTAACATCTTCAAGTATGCAGGGTAAGAACTACATTCTTGGTCGTGATACATCTGCAGGTATTTACTGGTCAAATGCGCCAGATTCAGAAGTCAGAAGCAGAATCGAAAACATGTTCGACCAATCGCTTGGCGACCCGGATATTATGACGCATTCTGGTGGTTCTTCATTCCAGCTTGCCTATCTTGATGATGTTCAGATAAATGCTGTTTTGAGAGCTACTAAGAAACGTGAAAAGGTTATTATTGTTACTGCACCAAAGATTACATGTTTTAACACTCAACGTGCAAATATCACAATCAGGAATCAGGTAGCATTTATTGAGGATTTCAACGTTGAAGCACGTCAGAACGTTTCAATCGCTGACCCTGTTGTTGGCACAATTGAAGATGGACTTGTACTTGATATGAGACCAGTCATTTCTGCTGACCGTCGTTACATCACAGTTGAAATGCGCCCAACAATCGCGCTGCTTCAACGTCCAATGGATACACTGACAACGACGCTTGGTGGTGCCGGTTCAACACCTGTTACGATTCAACTTCCTGAGATTAATGTACAGCGCATCAGGACGACTGTTATTGTTCCTGACGGTGGTGCTTTTATTCTCGGTGGTTTGAAGATGAAAAACGAAGTCGCACAGGATGCTGGCGTTCCGTTAATTTCTGATATACCGATTCTTGGCAATCTGTTTAACAGAAAAGGTCGTTCGAATCTCAGGTCGGAACTCGTTATTATGATAAAGGCAAGAATTACCGACCTTAGAGAGATGGCGGAACTTTATTCACCAACCGCTCTTGGTTCAGATGGTTCTGATTATGCATCACCTGAATAAATGAAAATAAACGATAAAACCCGCAAAATATGCGGGTTTTTTTTATTACAAAATATGTTATGTGTCTGCAGTCCAATGCAAATAATATTCTACATGATGCCTGGTAAATTCATACCTCCGGTGTGTTTACCCATCTCCTTGTCAATCATTTTGTTCGCTTTTTCCATAGCCTGATTTATCGCAAGCATAATCGTATCTTCGAGGATGTCAACGTCATCGGGATCAACGACTTCGGGATTAATCTCAAGTTTCACAATCTGACGCGCACCGTTTATGAATGCGACAACCATCTCACCACCCGCGGTTCCCTTGACAATCTTCTTATTCAGCTCATCCTGCGTTTTATGCATATCTTTCTGCATCTTCTGTGCCTGACGCATCATATCACTTGGGTCTATGCCTCCGAATCCTCCTCCACCTGTTCCGAAATTTCGTTTTGCCATAATTTTTTTTCCTTTATTGAAATTATTGATGCTGAGAATTTTTTGATAAGCTCTCGAACAATATCATTGTTTCTTAGTTTTTCACGAATTTTTGCTTCTTTGTTCACATCAATTCGGATTCCATCGATTTTATCGAACATATCACCGATGACCTGTTGCAGCATATTCGTGCCTTCAGATGATTTCAGGCTGTCGATAAAAGTATCATCGCCAATTGTAATTATGCACACTCCATTGGTATTTTCAAAGCTGATGAGAAATTCCGCGAGCCATGCAACTGTCATCTTCGCGTCCGCCCATTCAGGCTCGTTTTCCAGATATTTATTTAGTTTATTAACGAATTGTTGAATTTTTTTGTTTTTCGCAGGCTGAGTTTTGCTTGTTTTAGAAGAGATCGGGCTTTTTCTTTTTTTTTTAACGGGTGCAGATTTTGGCTCAGATATTTTCGATTTTTCGTATGTTTCAGACTGCGTTGTTTTTTCGGTGGTTTCAGGTTTTTTAACCTCAGCAGACTCGATTTTTTCTTCTACTTTAGGTTTTTCTTCCTCAATTGGTGTATCTTTAATTAATTCTTGTTCTTCAGCCTGTGTTGTACGAAGAACTGCCTGTTTTTCGAGAGTTTTTGGCTCTTTTTCATCGGATTTCGTCTGAAGTGGTTCGGTTTTGCTGAACTGCAATTCTTTCCCAGGTACTTTCTGCCCCGGCTTTATCGCACCCGCTTCGAGGTATGACACAAGGCGTTCAAGCGATACGAGTTCTGCAGTTTTACACAGTTTTATAAACGCGATTTCAATCGTCAGACGAGGAAACTCTGTTAGTTTCAGCCTTTTCAACGCTTCGGTGAGAATTTCGGTAGCAAACATTATTGTGTCAAGCGTGTGTTTATCAGCGATTTTGGCAAGATGTGCTCTATCATCGCTTGAAATATCGAGGATAGGTGTATCAACAGAGGTTGTCTTAACAATCATCAACTCGCGGTAAATGTCAATCAAATCGCGTATAAGCTGGGCGGAATCAATACCCTCAGCATGAACACGCTCAGCAAACATAAGAGCGGTCTCAAAATCCTTGTTTTGAAACGCTTTGATTAAATCGACAAGGTTGTTTCGAGAAATTATCCCGAAAATCTTCTCAATCGCCTGAGCACCAAGCTTTCCTTCGCTAAACGCAATCGCCTGGTCAAGCTTCGATTGCGAATCACGCATGCCGCCTTCCGCGATTCTGGCGATGAGCCAAAGTGCTTCGTCCTCAGCATCGATATTCTCAAGCTCGCAAATCTGCCTCAAATGCGTTGCGATTTCATTTATGCTGATACGTCTAAAATCAAGGCGCTGACATCGTGAGATGATGGTTTCCGGCACTTTGTGCGCTTCGGTTGTTGCGAATATGAATTTTACG
>JAIOTL010000142.1 GCA_021106775.1 Planctomycetota bacterium
CAATTCAGTTTTCTGCGTCTTCCAGAGTACATTAACACTGATATGCACTTACTCAATATCAAAGTGCTTTCTGCTACATCCAATCAACAATTTTAAAAAAAAATTATATAATTAATGTCATCGAACACAGCAAAATCAAGCAAGTCTAAAATTTTTGCACAGTAAAGCCTGAGCCAGTCTTACGCACTAGAATTATCTTCGAACTTTCGATTTATACTCAGTCCAGTCTACAGCAAGTTTGTGAAGCTGAACATCATTCCGAATTCAGTTTGCTTCGCTATGCCATCTTCCAGCGTAGCCCGCTTATCATCTGCTGAATTATCGATCTGAATGCTCCAAATAGTGATCGGTTGTACATCATAATTCGCTCCATTTCGTTTTAATGTTTTTAATCCAAAGCAGTTTCGGGGTTTCAGTATCTAAACGTATATCGCTCTGTCCTTGTACTTCGGCCAATCCTCTGCACCACCGCAATAACCCGCTGCAATCTTCTTTTCATCAATCTCTTTCATAGGCTTCTGCACATACGAACACGTTCCGTCGAAATCCTGTTTTTTCGCGAATAACCTTCGAATTTTCAGATGCCAATCACCTGCAACAAAGACTCTATCGAGATATTCAACGCCAAACCACCACTGAAGCTTAGTATGACCAAACCTTGCATTCGGATTCTCGATTCTTTCGAACATCTTTGACAAGTCCTCTGGATAAATGTAAGCAATAGTTTCAGCTCTAATCCAGTCGGGATCGCGACCTAAGATGTCCTTGATTTCATCGAAGTATCCCTTGGCGATGTATAGACCATCTTCTTTGAGGTCTCTGTAATCAAGGCTTTGCTGTTTTTTCTTGAGATAAAATTCTTCTTTTGTGGTTGTTGTGTTTGATGTTTCTGGTTTCATTTTTGCTCCGATATTGTATTTACTTGTTTGTAGTACTTGTCCGATAAGTATATTGTAGTATAGATAATCGCAAAGTATAGCAAAAATAACAGAAAATTTGCTTTATTCTTAAATTCAACATAATTAACTTTGATTTTGACCAAAATCTATCTGAAATCCAAATGGCAAATATCTAAAGTAAATAACTAAATTAAGTTTTGGTTGAGATACGTTAAAGCAGCACTTCGTTCTGAATCAGTTTTCGCCGAAGTTTCAACATAAAATTTTACACAATACGAGCCATCGGAATAAATACAAATGATCTTCTCAACTGCTTCTCCCTTCTCGTTTGCTGGAGACAATGTAAATCGCATCCGTTTCGGCAAGTCTGGATTATAATAGAAAGTATTACAGTAAACTACAAAATCAACTTGCTCTGTTATCTTTAGCATAAACTTTTCAACCTCATTATGCTCGCCAATCCAGCCGGATTTCTCAATTTTCGGAGTTTTTTTAGTTTTTGCTGCAGGTGGTAAATAAACTTCCTTTCGCTTTTGAAACTTTGTCTTATATGTTTCATGAAAAATCACACCTGTAGATGATATATCAATATATTCCTGTCCGGATATCACAACCCTATCTACCAATGTCTCAAGTTTCTCATTCCATACATCTTCATAATCCGCAAACTTTATCATATCTCCAGTATCAGCGGCTTTAACCAAATCAAATAAAATCCCAGAAATCTTTAACCAAAACTCAAAATCTAATGCAATCGGCATTGGCGGAAACGCAATAATCTCAGGAAATCTCTCATGCTTATAATAGACTGGAACTTCGAGTGCCTGCCCCAGCAAAACTCCTAGTGCAATCTGAGCCTTATATCCACCTGTTGAATTAATCGCACATGACTGGGGTGAAAAATCATTAATAATTCTACATATTTCCTTCGCAAGATTTCTAAGTCCCTTTGTCCTAAATCGTTTAGGGTCTTCGTCCTGCAAATCCCTAATTCTTATAACCTTAACTATATTACCGTGTAAATTAAAGTAACTGGTTAAAATCCTACCAATACTATTCCCATCAGTTGTATCCGATACACAAAAATACAAAGTGCAATCCTTTTCAATGTATCCACGTTTAATCATGTCTGTAATAGAGTTTATCTCAGCACCACATATTCTAGCATCTTCAGAAAATTCGGAATAGATTTCACCTATCTTTTCCCAATTTTTTTCAATAAATGCTTTTACCAATCGGATTTGATTATCATCATCAACTTCGTTCTTATCATACGCATTTTTTAAATTAGTTAGATTTGGATAAAACATACTAACACCAACGGTGCAGATCAGATTATGTTTTTTATCTATCATTATTTATCCTTTGAAAAAGAATTCTCAATTAGCTGCTGTATTTTCACCCAAGAGGTTAATGACCATCAACAAAAGCATTGAATGAATAACATATTATTTTATACTTGTATATGAACCACTATTAAGCTTGGTTATAGCTCTTGCAGCAGACTTTAATAGTTGTTATATACCAAAGAAAGAATTCATTTCATAGCTTTTTATCTGAGATTCTATCTCGTGTTTTACGCTGATTAAGATGTTTTTTCAAAATTTTACTTTCTTTATAGTTTGGCTTACCAAGATTAAGTCGATTGTTGTGAATTGCACTAACGATTAATTTAACATCAAGAATTTCGATAATTGAAAGTTTCAAGGTAATCCAAAAACGACCCATACCAGCTTTTTTGACCAAGCTTTTATATTTATAGCTATTTTCAGATTCAATAATTTTATCTCGACGATGTTGCCCCAATATTTTAGAAAGAACGCTTTGTGCTGTTTGAACAAGTGGTCGTGTATCTTCCTGCAGGTTGATTAGCATAACTCTACGGTTTTCCTTATCTGGTGGGAGAAGCTTTTTCCAAGATTTTAAATCTGTATCGTCTGGTTCGTTTTCCTGATCGGGGAGTTCGTCTTGAAAATAAAGTATTATATTATCTTCGATTATTTTAGCTATATAATCATTTTTACACGAATTAACATAATTTCTAATGAATGTTTCAACATCATCCAAATTCCTTGATTGATATTGTTCAACTGTTAATTCGACTTCATTCAGCAAAACTTCTAATGTATCTTTAATCTCACTTATTGCTTTATCTACTTCCACAGTCGCTAAATGTCTGTAAATCTCCTTTTCCAAATCTTGCTTTGTTTCCTGAATACAGGACAACTTTTGAATTATAATATTTACAGTATTTCGAGTAACAGGATTTGCACCTATATAACCCTTTAGTTTTTCTCTAAGAAAATTAATGGGATTATCTGAATTAATTACTGATTTAATTATACCTTCAAGGTATTTGATTCCCTTTCTTTGTTGCTCAAGTAAGAGTTTTTCAGAGAGAATACGTTGATTTAATAGAATTAACTCTTTTTGGTTGTCAGGTAATGTTTTTATTTTATTATTTATATTTGATTCAAGAATTGTGTGCAAGTAGTTGATTTTATTTAGCTCATTTTCCCTCGAATTCCTTCTTATTATTTCGCTGCCGTTTGCACCTTCTCTATTAAGCCCATCTCTGATTTTGACTAAATAAGGTGGATATTTAATCATCTCCTTTAGTTTTGAGCGAATAAAATTGTATTTTTTTGATTCAATCTCAACAGCTTCTGTAATACTTGGTGGTATTAGCAAAGTGAATTTTGCCCAAGTTCCCCAAATGTATTTCTTAAATATCAGAATCCAAAATGCAAGAAAGAACCAACTAATTTTACCAAGAATATCAACAACATCAACTACTGAC
>JAIOTL010000282.1 GCA_021106775.1 Planctomycetota bacterium
GTAATTATGCTGTAAATAATCGGCAAACCCGTCTCAATCCCAATGTTTGCAATCGCTTTGGCACTTTCCGAGGCGATTATATCAAAATGCGGAGTGCCACCACGGATAACCGCGCCAAGGCACAAAATCCCGTCATATTTCTCCTTCTTCACCAGGTTTTTCGCTGCGATGCCAATCTCAAACGCTCCTGGAACCCAGAAAACATCAAGATTCTGCATGTCGAACTTGAGCCGACCAAGTGCATCAACAGCACCACCCAGAAGCTTGGAACTGATTAATTCGTTAAAACGTGAAATTACAATAGCAATTTTTGCTTTCTCAGGCGCAACAAGCTCGCCCTGATACGTGTTAAATTCGTTATTCATAAAACCTCTTTTGAATATTACTAATAGTTTTTCAAATGTATCATATGCTCAACAATCTTATAATATAAAAATTATAACCTGTAAAGAAAGCTATCAAGGATGCTTGAGATATTACGATGAGTAAGTATATTATATAATAATCTAATATTTAGTTCTAAGGAGTTGACAATGAGCGAAAATCGTGGAGAAGCCAAAGAGTTATGGAGTGAAGCACTCGAAGAAGACAGTGCCCCAGCATTCGAACTGAAGACTTACGACCAATTTATAGAATTTATCAAGATTGGAATCACTTCCTTATTAGAGCATAAAAAACTAGATAAAATCGAGAATATTACTGATAAACACAAAGATTTAATTGCAGATATTGGGTTGTTTGTTTCCTTACACGGTTCATATCAAAAATGGAAGACAGAAAGGAAGCAGCTTAAGGGAAAGCTTGCACAGGCGTTAAATCAGCTAAAGAAGTTAACTGTTGAGCATAAAACACTAAACAATATGAAAGTCGAACTTGAAAAGAGAAGCAAGGATTTAGAGCTTAAATCTACCGAGATAGATATTAGAAAAAGCGAGTTTGAGAAAAGTAATATAAAGCTTGAGTCCGAAATAGACACTCTTAACAAGCGAATCAACTCACTAAACAAGGAAATACTTGATTTAAGCCATGATGATGGTGAAAGTACAGATTCGATTACATCCGAACAACTAAATGATTTGTGTAATGCAAAGATAGATTATGAGCTTGAATTATTCGATAAACAAGAAAAAATCGAATTGCTCATGAACGAAATCAATGCTGTTGATTTGCATCGTAAGGGAATGGATGAAATTCTTATCGAATACAGGACATATCTCGGCAAAATAGACGAATTCCGGTTTGATTACGACCAGATGAAATCGAAGTTTGAAGAACTGGACAAAGAGCGTCGGTTGTTGATTGAAAGCAGGAAAAGCGAGGAAGATAAACTTGAGAAGATTGATTCGGATATTGATGCGAAAAAGCTTGATGAATCTAAGATACAGGACGAATTAAACAAATATGATGTTGAGATTGAGAAAATCAACAAAGAAAAAACTGAAAAATTGAATATGTTGGAAGAAAAACAGTACGATATCGAAAAAGCAAAAGCAAAATTAGATGAAATCTTAAACCAAAAAGGCGACCTCGACGAGAAAGTACAGGAAGTTCGTACAAAAGCCAGAAACTTTGACGACAAAATTACCAAAAAACAAAATATGCTGCGTTTGAAAATAACCGAAGCAACTAATACTCAAGCAAAAATTGATGACAAGCTTACGAATATTGACCAGGTTGCAACTCTGACTCAGAATTTGCACGATATTCGTTTGCAAATTGATAATCTCAAGGAAGAGATTGTCTTATTAGAGCAGGAAAAACAGGAGAACGATTCTAAACTAGCAGATTTAACTAAAAATCACAATGTTTTTGAGACTCAGATATCAGAGATTCGAAGGAAAATAGAAAGCTCAGCATCGAATCTGCTTGACATGCAAAATGAAGTGCGAAAAAGTGAAAACCGCATCGACACGATTGAAATCGAAAAGAAAACGATCATTGCACAGAACCAGGAACTACTTGACGAACTTGCTAACATGAAGGTTAGAAAAGAACAGCTTGAGGAGAAAATTGTCAGCATGGAAACAGAAGTCGCTGAGATGTCCAGTGCAATTGACGAGGAAAACAAAAAAATCAATCAAGGGCTCATTGAAAGAAATGTATTTTTTGAGAGGAAATACGAGTTTGAGAACAGAATTATCGGGCTTGAAGGATTATTACCGCGAAATTCCGAGCAAGAATCAGAAAAATCAATGCCAATGCCTTTCGGTGCTGAATGGACACCAGAAACTCCTGAAGACCCGGATTTAGCAAACTTGGGTAAAAAAGACCAATTCCTGAATTATAAAAAACTTACCGATCTGCGGCATGAGCTTTCAAGTACATTGCCTCGAAAACTCGAGCTTAAGTTCAGGATTGGGGAAATCGAGAACCTGCTTGAAAGAGTGGAAGTTGAATATTCCAAATCGATCGACGAGAAAAAAACGTTTGAAGCGGAGTCGGAGCAAAAAAATACTGCATTTGAAATTGAAATCGATGGCTTCAAAACGAAAATTAAAGAGTTAACTGAAGAAATTACTTCGAGCAATATGAAAAAGATTGAATTGATGGAAGAGAAGGAAAAGCTCTATGCCTCGTTTAAGTCTCAGCCTAAAATGCAAACAGACGAAGATGGTAGTGATTTAAGTGAAGATACGGACTCAGCGGAAAACCAGGTAATGAGTTTAATGCGGGAAGAAATTTCTGAAAAGGAAAAAGAGATTTTCGATATTGGCGAAAAAATCAACAAATTTGAGACTGAAAAATTGGAATTTCGCAGCAAACTTGAAAACAGTGTGCAGAAACGTGATGAATATAATAGTAAATTTAACCATGTTGTTAAGCAGTGCGATCGTCTGCTTGAGAGCAAGAGCGAACTTGAGGAAGAACTCAAGAACAAAAGACCGATTTTAAGCAATATCGTTGTTGAATGTAATAAGACTGAATTAGCGATTACTGAAACAGGTGCGGAATACTATGCCCAGACATCAGAATATGTAAGATTAATTCATCAACTTAAGAATCAGAACGAGGAAGTTGCAGTCATTGATGCAGAAATCGAGAACCTCGAAAAAGAATTGAAGCAGATAACCCAAGAAAAAGAGCAGATTAAGGAAATCAAAAAGCAGGCGATTGAAGAAGAAGATAAGCTAACTGATGAACTGCGGAATATGAAGCTTCTCGCTGAAGTTACTGAAGAAGAAGTTATTGAAACCAAGAAACTGCTTGAAGATGCTGAGGAAAAGGTTGAGCATAATGACGATTTGCTTAAGGAATTTTGGCAGAAGATTCACGAGACCGAAAGAGTTATTGTTCAGAACAAGGAAAGAAAAGAGAAAATTCTCTCAAGCAGAGGGGATTTGGAAGAGCACGTGAACGCAATTGAAGCACTTATGCTGACCAAAGAAAAACTGATGAAATCCATAAGAGACGAGCATATTAACGCGGATGAGCAGATTGAAGCCCTCAAAACTGAGAAAACTATCACTTTGGTGCAATATGAAAATTCGATTCAGCAAAGGAAATATATTGAATCGATTAACGAAGAATTACTGAATAAAATCAAGCAGATCAAGGACAAATACGACAACCTCTACGATGAATACTTAAATAGTGACAGCGTCGTGAAGGATTTGAAAATCAAATATCCGATTATGGAGAAAGAGCTTGAAAAATCGAGAAGCACTGAAAAAAATGCATTAACCAAACTTATTCAGTTCGAAGAACAGAACACGCGCAAACAAGACAATACCAAGGCTCTTGAGCTGATGAAATCTGCCCTTAACAAGGATATTGCACAGCTTAAACAGGAACTTAACCATGTTCAACTTGAAAAGGGTGATCTTGAGGCAGAGCATGAACAACTAAACATTCAGGTGCAGAAGCAATCGCTCACGATAAATGAATTACGTGAAAAGTTGTTGTATTTCCAAGAGTTGGAAAGGAAATTTGAAGCATTGAAAAAGCGCAATGAATATCTTGAAGCGGAGATGAAGAAATTCAGCTCACTTCTCGGTTTTGAGGACATAGATATTACAACTGAACTGAAGCAGAAGTTAATAAATAGTGCGACAATGAATCTCTCAGCAAGATTCCTGCAGAAAGGCTGGGATTACAAAAAAACATTTTTGCATCCAGACGAAGTGCAAATAGAAGAAAAGATTTCAGATTCGCTAAATATCCTGTCAAAGCCGTTCGATGCGATGAAATTGCGCTTGAATCTTCGGAAATTTTTCGAAAGCATTAAAAAAGAGATACCGGAACAACTTGAAAAATACCGTGTATTCTTCGAGAAAAGAACAGATGAGAAGCCATTAAATAATACTGAGTTGAAGGAAATATGTTCAATTGCATCATATTTTGGTACAATTGAAGAAATGCTTGAAGGGTTAAAGCAGAATTTGAAAATTTCCGTGCCATAATTAGATTTTGCCCATTTAGGGGATTTTTGTAATGAACATAGTCTTGAAACCGCTTAAAGGACCGACAGCATCGAATAAAAGCGGATTTTTAATAGATTTCTCGGTTAATCCTCGATTTCTTATCAGTAGAATGAGGAATTGGCGAGAATCGAATAATGACTATGAATTAGGTGACCTTGACGGCATCCCGTGTTTGTTCATTAAGGACGGCTATCTGTCATTTCCACATGCAGAGCTGATTTTTGTGGGAGGAAAGATTGGCATCCGTGAAGCACGCGACAACATTAAAAATCATATTTATATCAACGTGAAAATTCCCACCCAGACAAATTATATTACAGAATCGATTCTTAAAATCGGGGATTCTATCACTTTCGGCAAGAATGTTTTGAATGTTGAAGGGCAAAGTCCAGAACAGAAGCTGATTAACCATGTTTATCCCGATTTAACGTACATGGAATCGCTGGTTGAGGGTGGTAGTCTGCGTTTATGCAAGACAAAAAGCGGACAGGATGTATTCGTCGAGTATTACAAGTATTTAGCACTGACAAGCCATCTCAAACGTCTGCTGCTCGATTTCAAAGACCAATACAACGATCTGAAGAAAAGATCCGACCATGATGAAAACATCAGACAGATTGTCCCGAAGGTTTTCGATATCGAGTTGATGGAAGGTGACTCCGACGGATTCTTATTCATTGTCCGAGAGAAAATATACTCACAAAGCCTTGAGCAGATTGTGTTGAAGGATAAAAACCTGTTTACGGTTGAGCAGACAATGGCTTTTGGGGTTCTTCTCACCGACGGTCTGCAAAAAATTCAGAAAATTACCAAAAAACGATACCAAAACCTTATTCCCAGAAGCATTCACTACGACATGCATTCCAGTAATCCGCGTGTTGTGTTCGACAAGGTGATGGA
>JAIOTL010000038.1 GCA_021106775.1 Planctomycetota bacterium
AACATCTCCTGGGAATACCGGCTCGAATTAACTGGTTCTCCCTCCGATCATTGACTTTAAAATAACAAGTTCCGAAATCGACCCCCTTATGTTAACAGGCGCACCTTTTGTAAAACAAACGATATTTCCCCTCAATGAAGTCAAAATAAAAACCGAAACCTAGTCAAATTTACCCAAACCAATCCAATAAGCCAAAAAATCACGCTTAAAATCAAATTCACACCCATTGCAAACGCAATTTACAACGATACTTTGACAATTGTTCACGATGCAATCAACGAAGCAATACCTTTTGATTTAGAAATCGAAGGTGAAGGACGAGTACCGATTATCGTAACCTTCAATTACACTGGAGCTATCGAGAACTGGACTGTCCCCGCAGGCGTAACCTCGCTTACCATTGAAGTCTGGGGCGCACAGGGTGCAAGAGGCAATGGAGGTAAAGGTGCAATGATGAAGGGCGATTTCGTCGTTAGTCCCGGTGATGAGATTAAGGTTTTAGTCGGGCAAAAAGGATTCGACGGTGACAATACACGAGTTTACCTCGGTGGTGGCGGTGGCGGTGGAAGCTTCGTCTGCAAATCCAACAATGACCCGATGATTATCTCAGGCGGCGGTGGCGGATACACAAACACCGGCTCAACTGCAACGATGCAAGGTAGAGCTACTACTGACGGTGGTGACACATACTCAAATGGTGGTGGAAACAATGGACAAGGCGGAAGAAATGGTATGACAAATGGTCAAGCTGCTGGCGGTGGCGGTTTACTGACAGATGGTGAAAACTACTCATCATATTGCTATGGTGGAAAATCATTCCTCAATGGCGGTGCTGGTGGTAACGGTACTACAGGCTACACCGGCGGAAACGGTGGTTTCGGCGGCGGCGGTGGTGGATACTGCAGAAGCAATATTTACAATCGTTCCGGTGGTGGCGGCGGATACTCTGGTGGTCAGGGTAGTACATGGAGCGGTCAGCAAAGTGGTGGCGGTGGTGGTTCCATCAACAATGGCTCGAATAAAACTGCTACTCCTGGTGTTAAAACAAATAACGGCGAAGTTAAAATCACATATTAATCGCAGAACAGACAATTTCCAAAGTCCGGGCAGGATTTACATTCTGTCCGGGCTTTTTTATTTAAATATTGACTATCAAATCGTCTGAATAATCGTAATTAATAGAGTTGAACTATGTTTTTAGTACACTGTCAAGCAAGTTTCGAAGGATTGTCATTCCCGTGAAAACGGGAATCCAGACTGATACAATATTATATTCTGACTTATCCTGGATTCCCAATCGAGTTGGGAATGACAGTCTTTTTGAACCCTTTACTACTTTCTTGACAAAGCATTAGTCTTGCTGATAAATGTTTTACTTTCAATATATTTTATTACAGCAAGATAAACACAAACGAGGTAAAACCATGGATAAACCGAAAATTGACGACCAACTTGAGCAGGTAATGTTTTCAGCAGGCTGTTTCTGGGGGGTTCAACATATTCTGGATGAAATCCCTGGTGTGATAAAAACAAAGGTCGGCTACGCTGGCGGAATCCCCAATAATCCCTCATATATTGCGGTTGCAACAGGTGTAACCGGTCATGCTGAGACAGTGCATGTTGAATTCGACCCAAAAATTATCAGTTTCAAGGAATTGCTTGAGTATTTCTGGCGTTTACATGACCCAACTCAGCTAAATCGTCAGGGTTCGGATGTTGGCTCCCAGTATCGCTCTGTAATCTTCTATTATTCGGAACAGCATCGTGAAATCGCTGAGGAGTCTAAGACTGCATTTGATGAATCAAAGGTTTTCAAGCGGAAGGCGGTTACACAGATAGTACCTGCAGATGTTTTTTTTCCTGCGGATAAATCCCATCAGAAATATTGCTCCAGGACCGGCAAATCATCTTGCCATTTCCTTCGTCCACAGTAAATCCACATTTAATGTTTGTATCTCAATAAATCGTAATGTCGTTGCAAAACAAACATTCTTTATCCGCTGGACAGGTTGCTAAATGGAAACTTAATAAAAAAAGGCGGTATTAACTACCGCCTTATTAATCTCAGATGTTTAATCTCGCTTATTGGACCTGAACTGTACCAATGGAGAGTCTCGTATTGTTGTCTTCGTCCGGTTCATTGAATTTGTAAATATCGTCCATAACCATGACAAATCTATATGTACCTGGGTCAGGATACGGGCGAGCACCCCAAACATAGGCACCAAAAGGATTCATCAAAATGTCAATGCCAGGTTGAATCAAGAACCAAAAACGATTGCAGAAGTAATCACCGAACTGTGCTTCATCGTTCTTTGACCAGTAGAACGCCATCGAACAATTTTCAGCATACTGAATCGAAGCACTATATCTTATGGAGAAATCGTAAACATTGGAGCCGCCACCAGCTGGGATATAATTATCTGCACGAAACTCCAGTAATTCGATGTCATTGGGTCCATTCGGATTATTTGTCGCTTCGAGGTCGCCATTACCGCCAAGACCCTGGAAAGAGTAGTTGTCATATTCAACAGCTTCTCTGACTTCGTGAAAACTATCGGGGTCAACAAGTGCAATAATGGTGGAGAAGCCCGAAATACACGGATAAACTACAAAGTCGTATCCAAGAGGACCGTTTGGTGGTGGTGCTCGAGTCAATAAAACATCACCGACACCTCTATCATATATATCAATAAACGAAACTAGAGGGTCCCAATAGTTGAATCTAAAAACTGTATACGGTAATGTTGAAGTAACATAAATAAGTCTGTTAGTATTTCCACCAATTTCACCTGTAACACGCTCATCACCAATTAGTACATCCCACGTGTCGTAAACATCGTCCTCAGAAAGAAATACTTGTACCCAGAAATCGGATTTAACTGGACCAATGCCTGAATTCAGAACTTCCCATTCAGTAATCGATGTACCGCCTGTATGCGGCAACGGGCTTGTCGGTGTTCTCTGTAAATATTTAATTTGCAGATTAGGCAAATATGGATTCGTAATAGCAAGCGTACCAGCAGCGCTATTTACAGTTGCGATTCGCTCATTGTTTGTTTCGTCTCTCTCTCCAATACAGTCCTGAGCATCAAGTAGTCCGTAAACATTGAAGCTAACTGTTTCAGGACCGAGGAAAGGGGCATTGTTAGGATCGGGAATAACGAGTGGAAAATGATCCGTTCTCGGGATTGTGATATTTTCGACGATAACATGTCTTTTATCCGCGAAAAGCCCTGGAAGTACAAATTCCGCAGCGAACCAGTCTTCCGGTCCGATAACGCCAAGACCGACAACTGTTGTTTCCCGTGCAACTCCATTTCCCTCGCCGTTACCAGTCGCAGTAAATACTGTTCCCTCTACATTATCGGTTGAACCTATTAACGTATAGTCAGTTGAACCAGTGTATAAAATTTCATATTCAGTTCCGGATTCGAACGAACCAGCGTTAACTTGTTTTCCAGTGGTATCTTCGAAAAATATTCTTATGTTTCCTGAAAGAGGGATATTTGGGTTCTTAGGAAAATCAGAATCGTAAAGATTCTGAATCAGAATATTTAACGAGATGGAGTCGCCAGGAAGAGGATTTGTCGATGTAACAACATCAAAATCGATCCAGATGAGGTCGCCCGTTGTATCTTTCTTGGGCCCAGCACATTTCATCCATTCTTCAAAATCAATAGGGTTTCCTGTTATGAGATTGTCGCAACCGATTACCAGAGAAACTAATGTTACAATGGCAACCATGATTGCAAGGTTGAGTTTTCTTTTCATTTCTTTTCCTCCATGTATTTGAAAAGATTTTGTAAAGTTCAATTAACTAAAAGCATTAAGTCAATAACGCAAATCATATGCCAAAACACAATATTTTTGCTCTTAGTTGCTAAATCCTGGCATCACATTATTATAACAGGTTTTGAGCGTCGAATACAATGTTATCATCAAAATATTTCGAAATTCAAACCCGAAACTTTACAAAACTGTTTACTGAGTTACCGCTGATTTAGCATGTAAAATTCAATTTGTCAAAGTATCATGGGTAATATACATATCATATTCTCTACAAAAGCAGAGCTTTCATAAAGACTGTGTATTTTAGTGTTTCAAAATTCATCATGCAAATGATTTTTCTAAGTTAACAAAGAATACTTTCGATTATATTTTATGTTTTTTACACTTTTGCAGAAAATGCAAAAATAATGATAAAATTGTTCGTAGTAGTACAGAAATAATGCCCTTGTCATACCCAACTTGATTGGGAATCCAGTGAATACAAAACCTCGAGCTTATGTTAGGAGCATAAGCAAAAAATAGAATATTACTGGATTACTGCTTTCGAAGGAATGACATGTAAACCGAATTTTTAGAGGAATTCTTCACTCTATATGAAAATACTGAGGACGAGAATGAAATACGATTTGACAAAACTCGCATATGCAAGCCTACTTGTTGGTTTTTTCGTTATCAGCACGGCATGGGCGTTTGAACTGTCAGACAATGAGTACAATATCGAGAAAACTGCAACATTGCTCAGTTTGACGATAATATCATTGTTGGCAGTGCTCAACCTAAGCATAAGTTTCACAAAACTTGTTCGCCTGCCTGAAGATACACCTTCCACCAAAATTCCAAGAAAATCCGTACTCTGGCTGATGATTGTCCTTGATACTGTAATATTTGCTGCATCTGCGTTCATGCTCAATCTACTCAATCTTTTCTTGATGCCGCTTATATTTCTTATTCTTGCTTTGTACCCCATTACGAAATACACAACCTTTCTGTCGCATTTCTTCTTCGGACTGTGTTTCGCGGTAGTCCCGATTTATGTTTGGGCTGCGATTTGGGGTAGTTTTTTTACCATCAGCAAGGAATTTGCTGTTCAACCCTTTATTCTCTCTTTCATCCTGTTATTATGGGCAACAACATTGAATATCAACAGATATATGATTATTTCGGAGAATAAAGATATCAGACGGACTATTCCGCAAAATCTCGGAATCAAGGTAGGTAAATTTGCAATAAACCTCAACATATCTGTAATACTTGGACTGCTTTTTTTTCTTACTGTGATTAACGGGCATACGTTTATCATCTGGATAGGACTGATTCTTGCGATGGTTTTTCTCCTTCAAAGCTCGCAAACACTTCGCAGGGAAACAGATGAGAAATCATCAAAACGGTTCTATGCCTTAAATTTACGCTCTGTTATCGCTTACACATGCTTTTTGATTGTTGATGTTATGGTCGAATCTTATGTTTTGCATTAGGCATCGATCCAAAACCAAAATTAAGTGCAGATTTATGTTTAAATTCCGATTTATTTATGATTGAAACAAAATTTGCGTTTTTGTTGATTTCGTTGAGCAAATTTGCAAAAAATGCAAATTTTCTTTTCACTATGGAATTTACTAACGTAAAATTGTTAATAAATTCATATAATTTGGGAAATTTTTTAAACAATTTTCATTGATAGGTTGTTTTTCGAGTAAAACTTGGTATAATAAACTAACAGGAAGCAACGCTTCCTTTTTACTTTAATGTTGAACCGAGAATTTCAGCATAGAAATTAATTATCCGTGAACTTTGAGTATCGGACAACAGATATGGGGTTTGAATTCAGTTTTTATGTTAAAACTGACATAGGGATACAAAGATCAAGAAATGAAGATCATTTCGGCGTAAATGATGAATATAATCTCTGCCTAGTTGCCGACGGAATGGGAGGACATCTCGGAGGAGATATCGCTGCCAAACTTGCAATTGATACAATTTTCGACTTTTTCATATCTACTGTTGAAAGCAATTCAAAGAGTAAATACAACTTCGAACAAGATAAAGATAACGTTGTAAAAGCACTCCAGACCGCTAATATAAAAGTTTATACGCAAGGTAATACCAATCAGAATCTCAGGGATATGGGCACAACTATTGTGGGAACCTGGATGCGCGATGATTATGCTGTTCTTGCATCTGTCGGGGATTCCCGAATTTACATGCTTCGCGAAGGCAAATTCAACCAGTTGACCAATGACCATTCATGGGTGGCTGAGCTTGTGAGTAAAAACCTACTACCAACCGAAGAAGCAGCCAATCACCCGTTGAAGAATATTATTACAAGGGCAATCGGCATAGAGAAGAAGGTTTCGGTTGATACTTTCAGACAGAAATTGAACAACGGCGACATATATTTATTATGTACTGACGGACTGACAGATTATGTCGAGGATTTCAGGATTAAGGGTATTCTTGAGGATAATATTGATAATCTTGAAGTTGCCATCCAGAAGATGATTGAGCTTGCGAATTTCATTGCTGGTGCCGACAATATCACAATTGCAATTGTGAAAGTTCTTCAGTTTGACAATGAAAAGAACGAGATTTGTGCAAAAAAGGTAAAATCCAAAAATACTAAGGCAGTTGCAACAATTGACACAGATAAAAAATATCAAAAACAGAAAAATCCTGCAAAGCACAATAGTAATCAACCGTAATTTTATCACTGAGCATAAAGTTTTGTCCCATAACTAGTGGTCAGGGACAAAAATTATCAGTTGTTGCTTGTCATTCCTGCGAAAGCAGGAATCCAGGAAATTTAGAACTTTTTGGCTTCTGGATTCCCAATCAAGTTGGGAATGACAACTTCTTAAAAA
>JAIOTL010000314.1 GCA_021106775.1 Planctomycetota bacterium
GAACGGCGGAGGTCATACACCCAGAAGCGCGTTTGTTGCATGGTATAATTCTTCGGGGCATCATAGAAACATGGTGAACAGAGGCTGGCGTGTTATGGGTGTCGGAGATGCGAGGTCGCATTGGACGCAAATGTTCGGCGGTAAACCCAACGGCAGCGAACCCATGGAAGGCAGGTAGGTGGAAAAAAGGAAAAGGTCTTAATTCCTTTAACCCCGTGTTGAAACAAGGGGCTACCTTACATAATAGCTTCGCTGTAATTATAAGTTCCCCATGTTTACGGACAAACTGCCTTTTCAGAAGTAAGGAATTTTAGCAAAAACGGGTGGCGAGGTAGATTGTGCTCTGGGTCAGACCGATGATAAAGCCCAAAACTCCGCCGAGTCGCTCGATGTTTTTGAACTCCTGCTTGGAAACGCTCAGCATAATTTCCTCAAGCTTTTCTATGCTAAAATTCATCACTTTTTCCTCAACAACCCCATTAATATTAAAGTTGCTTCCGATATCCGACTTAATGTCCTCTAAAAACTTAGGAATTTTTCCGGCGATTTCATCTACGATTGACTTTTTCAGGCTCGCAATAAGCTCATCAGACACAAACGCGGAAATCAACGGAGACAGCGAGTTGATTTTATCCTTGATAAATTTTGATATTTCCTCGTCAATAGCGTGCACCAACGTTTCTTGAATTTTCGATAAATCAACGCTTTTCTCAATCTCAACAGATGTAACAAGCTCTTCGCTGACCATCGCCGCAAGCCGTTTCGCAATATCCGCGCGTCTTCTGGGAATCAGTCCGTGAAACTTCATAAACAGGAATTTACGTGGTTTTCGCGGGTGAAACAGCATTTTTACCGCAATAACGTTCGTAGCATAACCGATTAGCGCACCAAGTGCCGGTGCTGCACAAATTACAATAATATCAATCATATTTAGCATGAAAGTTCTTCCACAGTTGTGTTTTTACAGAAGAATAGAACTTGCTGCGATTCCAATCAACAAAGATATGATGCAAAATATCATAATCTGCTTAAAATATTTTTTCTTAAGTTCCAAGATTTCGTAATCAGACTCTGCAAGAGTGTTTTTCGACAATTCAAGTGATTCATCAACTATGCCGTTCAGCTCAATAATTTTCAACTCGCGGGTATTAAGATTCTTTTTAAGGGTATTCGCTTCAGCATCAAGCATTTCAAGCTGTTGACTCAGTCCTTCAAGTGCCGATGCAAGCTGATTCTTGTTCTCCTCAATCATCTTTTTGTCAGTTTCAACACGACTCAATTGCTGAGTTATGCTCGAAAAATTATCCTCAACATCCATACGTTTCTGAATCTGGTGGCTAAGCTCCTGGCTCATCTGGTCAATCTCATTTTGCACGCTATTTAGATTCTGCACCAATTTCATATTCTTTTCCAGCACTTCCTGATTTATGCCGTCTACTGCGTTTTGTTCCATTGATGCATGCCTGAGATCTTTACTCAACTTGTCAATTTCATCTTCAAGTTCCATGTTTTTTGTTTCATATTCATCGATTGTACTAAGTGCTTCCTGGATGCGGGATTCGAAACTGGTCGTTGATTGTTCGAGCTCAGCAAGTTTATCTTCGCTCTCTTCATTTCTGCTGTTCAGCTTTTCTATAACTTCTTCCAGGTCCTCAATCATATTTCGTGCAGACTTGATTTCCTGTATTTTGTCTTCAAGTTGAGCCTCAGCAATTTCCATCAATTTTTGACGGTTATTCTCTTCATCGCTCTGATATGCAATATCATAAAGGAATTTGCCGAATTCATCAGCAGCTTTGAAGGATTTATCAGATATTTTTTGCAGCAAAGAACTATCGTTTTCTGTTGAGGTGTTAAGCATAGATTTCGATAAAATCAATTTTTGAGCGATATAATCATCGTCAAAAAGTCCAAACCCATTTTTTTTTGGGTTGTCCATCAGTACAACCGCATCAAATTCACTTTGATGATTGGAAATTTCGTCAATTACGTTAATCAGGGCATCCTTCGAGCTTAAATCCGCTGTAAATGCTGTGAAGTTGAAATTCTCATCATAATCGTGCAAATTCTCCTTGATTTCGGTTTCGATAATCTTCGAATTGCTCAGTATAAAGGCGATTTCGGGAACTTGCTTGTCCTTAAGCATATTTTTCAATAATACGTCAGGTTGCTTATAGCCCTGATCGTGCTTGAGGTTGAAAATAGAAAAAAGCTTAGTTACTTTACCCTCGTGGAAATCATCAATTAACAGCATTAACTCGAATTTCGACTGCTCAGTTGTTTTATGCTCAAGCACACCTTTGAAAATATACGTGATGCCGTCAGTAATCTTATCGCGAATACCCTCTCCAACTTCAAGCTTGAGCAAATCATGGGTGGTCTCGTCGCGAAGAAAGTCGATGTACTTATCAGCAGAATCTTTTGCATCTTGTTCAGCATCTTCAGCATCATCAACTTCCGCATTTTTTTCATATTTACCGCGTACTGAAATCATTTTACCCAAAAGCTGAGGAAATATATTTAACAGAGTTGATGGCGCGTATGAATTTTCGAGTTCATGTTCAGTAAGCGACATTTTTCCTCCAAAGTTAATTTTTAACACTTATTATATCATATATGATTAATCGTAATAAACTCATTCAAGTTCACAATTCTAATTCCGCAAAATCAACAATATCTTTGTATATTCGATAAAAAATGCTCAAATAGCATAAAATGTAAAGGGTTCAGACATGTCAAAGAAAAAGCTGGAAATCCTGCTCGCTGAGGACGAAAAATCAATCCGCATCACCCTCGCAGACGACCTGCGCGACGCCAATTATAAGGTGAAAACCGCAGTTGACGGCAACGAGGCGATGCAGGCAATCGAAGATGATATTTACGATATAATCATCACTGATATTCGCATGCCCGGTCCCGACGGCTTGCAGATACTCAAACATGTGAAGGAAGTGCGCCCTGAGACTGAAGTTATCATCATCACAGGTGTGCCGACATATGAACTTGCGGTGGAATGCGTGAAATACGGTGCGTACGACTTCATCGCGAAACCATTTTCAAACGATGAACTTATCAATCGACTCGATAAACTCAAGGAACTGGTCAAGCTTCGTCGCGAGAACCTGAATCTGCGCTCGCAAATTGACAGCAGTTTCAAGTTTGATAATTTGATTGGTCGAAGTGCGAAGATGCAGCGTATTTTTGATGAAATCAGAACTGTTGCATCGTCTGATGTGCCGATACTTCTGAAAGGTGATTCCGGCACAGGCAAGGAGCTTTTTGCGCGTGCGATTCATCATAATTCCACCCGAAATAATCGACCTTTTGTAACCGTTGCCTGCCATATCGCGAATGCGAACCTGATTGAAGATACTCTTTTCGGGCATATTAAGGGGGCGTACACCAGCGCGACCGGTGAAAGGCGCGGAAAATTCGAGGATGCCAACGGCGGAACAATTTTTCTTGATGATATTGATGATTTACCCTTCGAGATTCAATCGAAGCTGCTGCGGGTGCTGCAGTTCGGCGAAATCGAACGTCTGGGTGCGGACGATGTGAAAAAGGTTGATGTGCGCATTATTGCTGCCACGAAGGTTGATTTGACCGACCTTATCGATGAAGGGAAGTTTCGCGAGGATTTGTATTATCGGCTCAATGTTCTGCAGGTCGAGATTCCTTCGCTGCGTCAGCGTATTGACGACATCCCACTTTTGGTGCATCATTTTATTAAAACACACGGCATGGGCAAGGATTATGAGATTGAGGACGAGGCGTTGTTGATTCTTCAGCAATATCATTGGCCCGGCAACGTTCGCGAGCTTGAAAGTGCGGTCAGAGCATCAATTGCCCTTGCTGGCAAAACGAATATTCTGAAAAAAGAGCATTTTATGCGCAATATCAGCAAGACGCATACGAATAAGATTGAGGAGCCGTTGAGTCTGGGCAGCATGGTAACTCTGGCGGAGGCGGTTGAATCTATCGAACGCGGGCATATTCTGCGCGTGCTGAAATTTACAGGTGGAAACACCGTGAAGGCAGCCGAAATCCTCGGCATTTCCCGCAAAACCCTCTGGGACAAGCGCAAAAAACACCAAATCGAACTCTAAACCACCTTCTACGTAAAATTGCATCAAACAAAATAAAAAAGAAAATTAAAAAAATAAAAAGGTATTGTCGATAACTTTTTTATTACTATAATATTATTGATATTTGAAAAAATTCTAGTATTTTTCCTTTCTATGAACCTCTTAACATTTTGGAGGAAGCAATGAATGAGGAAATTAAAGGAGTTTTTGACATCGAAGCACTTCTTGAAAAATCAAAAAATCTTACAGATGCAGAAAAGCAAAAATTCGCTGACGCAATAAGTAAAGCGTTGAAGGAAAGTGCCAAAACTATTGCAGAACTTCGAAAAGCAATGGAGATTGACCCGAAAGTTCTTCATGACGAATTTACTTTGTAGGGAAAGTATTGTATGTCATTACCTTTTGATATAAATAATTACTCAATTGACAAACTTATAAAAATTATTTCGAAAAAATCAAAAATTACTGAAAAAAAAGTAAGAAGAAAATTACATACAAAATATTTTGAGGAGTATTTTAAAGAAGTTGGTGCGAGAAAAATCATCATAGAGAATGATTATATCGATAGAGATTATCTTGAGGATTATAGTGGTTATTATGTGAGATGTTTTAGACCATATTTAAGAAAATGTACAAGATTACATTTCTTTAATCAGTATTTTAGTAAAAATGATTTTAACAAGGTGTTATCCGCAGAAGATACTCAACTAACAACTGAAAGACTGAATAATTCATATTTAGGTTTTATCGTAATAAAACCTTTGCCAGAAACTGTAATCGGTAGAACTTGCCTAAAAACATATGTAAAAGAAAATGCCGATGATAACTCAGTAATGCGTATTTTTCCAAGCTTCAGAAATTATGAAGTTAATTTGTTTGGTATTGAATTAAGTCTCGAATCTCTTGCTTTTCAAGAACAAGATCATGTAGTTGCAGCATGCGCAACAAGCGCATTATGGACAGTTTTTCAAGGAACAGGTAAATTATTTCAGCATAGAATATTATCACCTCTTGAAATCACGAAAATTGCGACAAACTTACCTTTCAGTAAATCAAGGAATTTTCCTAGTAAAGGATTATCTATTGAGCAAATGGCTCAAGCAATTAGAGAAGTTAACTTAGAACCATATTTTCCCCCAACTAAAGATGAACATATTCTTAAATCTGTTATATATGCATATCTAAAAGCTAATATACCTCTAGTTTTTGGCGTAGAACTAGTCGATACATCTTCTAAACCAAAACCAAACGCTATTAAAGGGAAACATGCCGTAGCAGTAACTGGATTCAATTTAGGTTTTAAGAAATCAGCTCCTTATAAAAAATCAAATTTCCATCTTACTGCTTCAAAAATCGATAAAATATATGTTCATGATGACCAAGTGGGTCCTTTTGCACGAATGATATTTGATGATTACCCATTAAAAAATAAAAAAGGTAACCCATTATTAAGTCTCTATACTTCTTGGAAAGGAAAAGACAATCAAATAGGGAGTATGAGAGCAATTCCAATTGGTTTGTTAATGCCACTTTATCATAAAATTAGAATACCATTAATTACAATTCATGAGATTATTCTAGAGTTTGATTCAATAATATCTTACACACTTGCATTACTTCATTCTATCAATAATCCAAAAAATCAAATAAATTCAATTCAAAGTGATATTGAATGGGATATTTTTCTTTCAACTGTTAATGACTTGAAAACCGAGTTAATCAAAGAAAATGAAATAAAAGGTGAATCCTTAAGGAGTATATTAACGCAAAGTTTACCTAGATTTGTTTGGAGAGCGATTGCTTACTCTGAAAAACAAAAAATAATTGAATTTATTTTTGATGCAACAGATATATCTCAAGGAGATTTAATTGTACAAGCAATAATTTACAAAGAATACTACCTGATATTTTTTAAACAAATTCCGTCAATTCTAGAAGCATTCTCTCCAACCGAATATGAAAAACTTCAATTAAAACCGTCGTATAATATTTTCAAATACTTAATCGAAAACAATAATTAAATACTGAAACGCATTTGAATCATTTAATGCACTTATTGAGGTGGTGTTAGTCGCCCACGATTTTCATGTTCGCAGGTACGATGTTTTTGAAAACACCTAATTTTGGCTGGTCATATGTTTCATATTGCGATGCAGCAAAACTCGGTGCTTTAGCATCTTCTTTGGTTTCAAATTCCTGAA
>JAIOTL010000224.1 GCA_021106775.1 Planctomycetota bacterium
CTTATACTGTCTCAACGCCTAATTAGAAAACTTTGTCCTTATTGCAGCAAAGAGGAAAAACCTTCTAAAAACAAACTTGATATTATTAACAGCTATTCGAAATCGCAGAAATTCGACTGGGATTCGATTGAAAAGAAGTTTAGAGAACCTGTTGGCTGTCCGAAATGTGCGTTTGGTTTCAAAGGTAGAACCGTTGCAGCTGAAATGCTTGAAATTACGTCTGAAATCGGGGAAGCGTTGCGAAATGGTTCTGAGGTTGAGGAATTACATAATATTGCAATTAATCAAGGGATGATTTCGATGGCTATCGATGGTATCACCAAAGCTGCGGAAGGCATTACAAATGTTGATGAGATAATTCGCGTCTTCGGTCTTCGATAATTCAAAATATTCTTGGAGTATAAACTGCCTGTTTGGTTTGCATGCTACTGATACAAACCTGATGCTATATTGGTTATAAATTGTATAAATCCACGATAAACTATTGAAAATTCGAGCATTAAGTAGCAAATAATCAGCTATTTGCACTTGTTAAAAATAGTATCAAAAGATTATTATTCCTATGATACAGGCTATCGAAGTTCTATAACTTTCCAGAAAATGCTACCCCAAAATACTTAGATTCCACATTTCGAGGTTCTGTGTCCGATGTTAGTAAATCAATATCAAGAACTAAAATAAATATGCAAATAATTTTGACTAGGCTGTGTTTGAAAAATAGTTTTTAATGAATTTTATCAGATTTTGGTGAGGTTTGGAATTTCTGATTGAAAAACGACGTAGGTGAAGCCTCAGCTTCATTGAGGATGTTTTAATTGAAGAAATTTCAAAAGTTGCGTGAAGCTGGTAAAATACTCAAAAGTAGTTTTAAAACACAGCCTAATTAAAGATGCTTCCTAATGCCATTGCATTACGTTTATTTTTGATTATTCGCTGCCGTAAAATCTGTAATTGTTTTGGTGGAAAAGGGGGATGCTTTTGCATCCCCCTTTGAATATATGTTTCATTCGTCTGGATTCTTCGGTCATTTCGCTTTCGCGGAAGCCGCTGTTTTCATTTCCTCAGAATGACATGACTTGAAAGTTTTGGCTTGCATGCTAATCCTGGGCGAAAGCGAAATCTTCGTCTTTCTGCGCGACAACACCGAGTTTGCCTGTGTTCGCATACCGAACACTAACCTCGAACACGCCTCTGCTGTCCGTTTTCCCGCTTCCGACGAATCTGCCGTTATGCGCAATCTTAACATACGCATCAGACACCGGGACATTGCTGCCACGTTTCGTCAGATAAACCCTGATATATTCGCGCGTGCGTTGAATCCGCATCTCAAGATCGCTCTTAATCACAACCGTTGTCTTGTGAATGTTGTGTTCCGCGGTGAAAATAAGCAGATAAACGCCAGCATCCTTGATAGGCAGTGTAACTTCTTCCTCGTTCTCACGATAAGGCTCGGTTTTCTTAAGCTCAATATCAAACTCAGTCGTCGGGTCAATGCCCGTAAGCTCGATATTGCGGATATTTCCGAGTGATTTATGAAGCGAGAATAGTATCAGCAGGTCAATCTTATATGCTGCACAATGAACCTTTTTCAGATTCTTGTGAGTGAGTTTAACCTTCGCGTCATCCTTAGGAGATGCTTCAACGCTGTCCGGCGTATCAAGATATGCTGCCGTGAAATACTCGATTGCCGCTTGCGCATCCGAGAATTTTGTAGCAACCATCTGATAGTATTTCAAGGCGTCCTTGATATTGCCTAAAGCGTGATAAACCTTGGCGATAAAGAGCTGAGCGTTGCTCTTGTAAGGCGATTCACCTGGAACAAGTTTAACAGTGTAACCTTCCTTGATTTTCTTGCTGTATTCCTTGAATTTACCGGTAACCAATTTCATCGCGGTTTCAAGAACCATATCCCAGTTTTCGAGTTTGTAATAATTTGCTGTCATTGCGAGCAGGACATCATCGAGGTATCTCGACTCGTTTTCACCAAACCCGTATCTGCTGATGAAAACCCGTCCGTTTCTGAGCGCGGTTTCCCACGATTTGAGGTTTTCCGCATATCGCAGACTTTGATACATCGCATCATCGGTTAGTTCGTTGGTTGGGTAAATTGCACAGAATTCCTGAAGCTGACGATACGCCATTGCAACATATGTGCTGACGCCATCACCTTTGTAGAATTTATATTCGCTTTCTTTGTCCTGTTCAATCGGAATTGATGCGAAGTAGTTTGCAACTTCGTAGTACATTTGGGATGTCGCAGCATAATCGGGATATTCACGCCAGAGGTCGAGCAAATATTGCTGTGCCTTAAGCTGTTCCCTCAAAGACCGATATTCATTGCCGACATTGTATGCAATCTGCAGCACGTCGTGAATCAGTTCAGCGGATAGAATCGAGCATTTCATGAAATCTTTGATTTTGTAGTATGAAATCGCCACTTCGCGCCTGTCATCAAGGTTGAAGTAGTATTTGGGATTGCTGTCTTGAATTCTTTCATAGTTGTCAACCATTGATTCGAATTTTTCAAGATTGTAGAATCCTTTCATCTGGTAGAACAAACAGACTTCGTAGATGTTTGAACGCAGTTTTTTACCTTTGTCCCAGCCTGAGAACAGTTTTTCAACTGCATCGACAACTTCTTTCCAATGTTTCTTTTTGAAAAGTTTTCCGATTTCAGCATATTGTTCGTCGGGTGTTATTTTCTTGAGTTCAGGCGATTCTTTCCACGAATCTTCATCGAAAATTCGCAGATTATTGGAGTTAGAATGTCCGTAGATTTCAGGTTGATAATATGAGCTGCCAAATGCTGGCATCGCCCGGAAAACACCGGGATTGATTGCGCGGAGAGCATAGCGAATTGTTGTTTCTCTACCCCACGAATGGTCATTGAGATAGAACAAGACCCGATTGTCCCTGCGTTCCATGTGCTGCCATGCGTTGTTTCTGCCTAGCGTTACAACTTCGCAACCTGCAGGTAGAAAATCTTCTACGATAAGGTTTTTCACGGTTGACCGTGTTCTGACCTTAAGTTCAACCTGAACAACGTCGCCGGATTTTATCTTGTCAATCTGTCTAGGCTCATATTTCGGAGCATAAATAGGCTGAACAATAGAATAACCGGGTTTTATATAGCCTCGTGAAGCGTTCTCACCCTCGTATTTGAAATAATATCTGTTTACGTTGATGAGATTGCCTTTGGCAAGGACAATGTCCTTTGGTTCGTAGTATTTCAGCAGGAAAGCGAAGTTGAGGTCACCTGTTCCGTCCCGCTCAATTGTCAGCACATTATTGCCGCTGATGAATTTATCTGCTGGGATTCTGATAGTACGGTCGCCGAGTTCAATTGTATCCTTGTTTATGTTGAGCTTCTTGATTTCTTTGCCGTTGAGCTTGACCGTAACTGTCATCTCAGTTGACATTGCGCTGGTTTTCGCATCGATATAATGGCTGAGTGCGTGAACAACGTCTGTCGTTGTCTTGCTTCCGCCCCAGTAGCGTCCGTAACGGTTTCTCATGAGCCATTTAAGCGCGGGTTTCATCAATTCATTTTCGGGTTGTATTGCGGAAATCGCTGAGAATGCCCATGCTGACGCGGTTATCGAATCATAAACTGAATAATAACTCCGATAACCGGTTTTGTCGTATCTTTCGTTTCTCACGTTTATTTCCGAGCCTTGCCAGTAAACAAAGCTACCTTCACGCTTGGCGGTTTTCATCAGTGTTTGAATGAGTTCCCAGGCATCACGATCGTTGCCAGCCTCGCTCAAAGCCAGTGCAAGTGCTGCGGTTCCGAGATTGCTCAGGTTCTTCGCGCGTCTGTAAATCGACGTTAGATATGGCAATGCGTTTTTGCCGTTGTAAAGAGCATATGCATAACCCAGAATAGCTTTTTCGTTATCGCTTGATCCGCTTCTGAGGAAGTTGTAAACAGCAGTTGCAGCTTTCGAGTAAACCGTGCCATCGACGATAAATCCGTTATCGATACCGAGTTTCATTGCCATCAGCGAATATGCGGTTATCCATGTGCTGGGTGATGTGTAACTATTGCGTTTCGGGATGTACCAGCCGAATGTGCCGTCATAATTCTGAGCGTCATAAAGCTCTAAAAGTGCGTACTTGATGAATTTATCAAGGATTTTCCTTCGGTTGACATCCACTGAACCGACTGTATTCATTGATTTGTATGTGAGACAGGCGGAATAAAGCTGAGTTACGATTCTTGCTGTATTATCGCCATATTTGCTCAGCATACCGCTCATCGCATCAATTAGAACATTCAGATAACCCGGAGTTATCATGAGTTCCGCATCAACGCTGCCTTTGACAATTTCGTCAGGGAAGTTGAATTTTAGGTCGCGAATGTTCTCGACGAGATTGCCGCTGACCGCGAATTGACCGTAATCTCCGAATGGGTTGATGGTCAGGTCGCGTTGTTCAGCATCGGATTCAACCGTTGACCTTGCCATGAACGTGAGCCTGCTTTCACCTGCGGTGTTTGCTTTCAATGCGAAATCGACGATATCGGATTTTCCGGGTTTAAGTTTCAGCGAAGATGAGCTTGCACCCTCGATGGTAACCGGACCTTCCGCAGAGAAATCAGCCTGAACCGACAGTTCTTCGTCAAGATAATTGTGAACCGCGCCGGTTATCGCGCATAAATCGCCGTTATTCAGGAATCTCGGTGTGTCAAGACGTGCCAGCACGCCCTTTGTAACGGTTGCCTTGGTTTTTGCTTCGCCGACCAAGGTCTCAAACGTGATTCCTCGAGCGGTTGCGCGCCAGGTTGTCAGGTTGTCAGGCAAAGTCAGCTTAAGTTTCGCATAACCGTCTGCATCAGTTGTAACAAATGGTATAAACGCTGCGGTATCTCTGAAAATCTTGCGAATCACAGGCTGAACAAACTGCTGCTTGCCACCTGAACCACCTCCCTGACCAATTGATAATCCTTTTTGTGGATACCTTCCGCTTGGCTGCAGCTTACTTGCTTTGCCAGATTGAGCTTCACGACCTGATTTCCGCTTCAGACTGTTGCTCAAGCTGTCCATTTCCGCTTCAGCTTTTTCCATATCTTTTGCCAATTCGCGTTTATCCGCGGATCTTTTGTATCTAGAACTAGCTCTACCCTTGCTATTTTCGTCCATTGGTCTTGCTGGTGCTTCACTCGGTTCTTCAAGATACCCATCGTCATCATCTGCCCATCCTTCATTCTTCTTCTCGTCTTGCTCGTATTTCCTGCGTTCGATTTCGCTCATCATTTCTTCAGGGAGTTTTTGCGTGTTGCCGATGTATTTCCAATCGTAGGAAGCGAATGAATTAACTGCATTTGTACGTTTTTTGTCGTAGAAGAACGGTTTCATATCCGGCGTCATATCCGGGAATAACGAATAAATCGCTTCGTCAACCAGGCTGACCGCAAGCTCAGCTTTTACCGGGTTTCCGTTCTGATCGGTAGTTTTCACCTCGAATTCCGCATCCTCACCCGGCGCGTAAATATCTTTCGTGGATTTGATATCAACGTTGAGGAATCTGAACACCAGCACCTCTGTCTCGTCCTGATACCATTCGTGGTTTGTGCTGATGGTGAGTTTGACAAAAACATTCGGTGAATACAGGGATTTCATCACAACCTTGTATTCCGAGGCGTTGCTGGTGAGTTTCACGACATCATAATCCAGCACTTCCTCACCTTCGAAGGTTATGAGTGCGTAGGTCTCATGTGTTGGTGAATTTATCATGAAGTTGGCGGTTTCGCCCTCGAAATATATTTGTTTGTTGGATACGATGCGTGTTTTCAGCGAGCGGTCGCTCATTTCGCCGAGTACGAAATAATCGA
>JAIOTL010000390.1 GCA_021106775.1 Planctomycetota bacterium
AATCGGCTTACGATGCTTTTTCGATGTATTTTTGTTCAAATGCGCTGGGATTGTCCTTTTTCTGACAATTCTAGTATCATCTTCGCTAATATTAATGAATTCTGATTCGGTATGATATGGAACGAGAACTGGATTTGCACACTTGGGACATTTTCCATGTTTACCCGCCTTGTTGTCTGGAACCTTTATTTTGGCGTTGCAGCTTTTGCATCGGAACATAATTGCCATTGAAACATCTCCACAATTTACCCAAATATTTCTCTGTTTTTATACCATTTTAAGCGAAGCAACTCAAATGTTTGTTAATTTCAGGGTCTTTTTCGATTTGTTTTAAAAATATGAGCTTTACCTTAGCAATTCGAGTAAAAATTCATCAGGTAAAAATTAGCAAGATTCAGTAATGAAAAAACATACTTTTCTTTGCTGAGAGGAATCATTTTTGAAGCAATTAAAAATAATTTTGCTGGTTTTTTACTAAAATATGCTGATATTTCACAAAAAAATATCGTCTCATAAACAAGAAAACATTATAAGACAATATATTACAACACTTATAACGTAAAATAAAAAATTATCAAAAAAGAAAAATATTTAGTAAAAACTTGACTCAGACTACCTTTGTGATTATTATTTTAGTATATTTAAGACACGATATGAACGATTATGATAAAAAGAAGCTGGATTATAACATACGGAATCTAAAATGACTCAAAAAGAAGAAGAACACATCACAGATGATTTCATTGACGAAACCGAAGATATTAATAATGAATCGGCTAAGTTTACGAAATTTTTAGGACATTTCTCAACAAAACTCACGGCTCAGCGCGGAGTTATTCTTCCTGAGGCAATATTAAAGGTAATTCGGGCATGGGATGCAGACAGCGTTATCATCTGGCGCGAATCGATTTCGACAGTTAGCATAATGACAAGCCAACAGGCTGATGAAATAGAGAGCAAATACAAAAATGCGATTATGCAGAAGCTGAACGACCCTGAATATCGCGACGAAAGAGCTGAGATTCGCAAGTTCTATCGTATGATTCTGGCGGGTAGGCATATGGCGTCGATCAGCGTCAACGGCAAAATCACTTTATCCAAAGATATGATTGAAAATTTAAAATTGAAAGCCGGTGAACATCTTCACATGGTTGGAATGGGTTCGCGTCTTCTGCTTATGAACTCGAAGATATACGAGCAAAACTACGGGAGCGAAGCAGAACGCAAGTATTATAAGTATCAGAACCTGTTTAAAGATATTTCACTTGAGTTGCCTGATGATTTTATCGCTACCAGCGAATAATCTCAGGTGAATCAGGGGGCTAGAAGCAAGGAAGCAGTAACGCGTAAAAACACAGTCAGTTTTGGGCAACACGGTTGTCAGATGTGTGAAATGCGCAAATTGTAAAAAGAGCAAGCAAGTTTGTGAATATTTTATCTGAAAGGAACTTTTTATGATTTATTTCATCGATTCATCGGCATTTTCCAACCAAAGTGAAACTTTATGTTCACAATCACAGAGTTTCGAGTTTATGGCAAATCTTGACGACCAAAAGGCAAAAAAGGCAATTTGTGCAAATTATCAGGAATTTCACGAAAAGTGTAAGAAGAATAAGACGATAATAAATACAAGATTGGAAAAGTTAAATGCTTATTTCAAAGACAAATATCCTGATTTCCCCGGAATTTCATTAACAGACGATTTTTAGAATCAATATTATTGGAAGGAGCAAGTATGTTTAAGGAGCTTCAGCATATTTTGGAGTCGGAACATTCTTATGATTTTGAATCGCAGGTAATTCTAAATCGGAATGTCATTATTTCAGCGTATATCAAGGTTAAGAATTTGCGCGAAAACCACGGGTTCGACATTGATTTTGAGGATGCATTTTGGAAAGCATCAGCAATTCTAAAGAATTTTGGCATCCAACTGGTGCGATTTAATCAGGAAAAACCTATCGAGAAACAAGGAAAATCGAATAACTCATACAAATCGAAAATCGCATAAGAACAATTCAAAAAAAGCTGATGTCAGACAATTTCTGACTCAATTATGTTGTTGATTTCATTCGAGGACGTTTTTGTCCTCTTTTTTTATTAAATCCTTGTTATTTTTAACTCAGAAAGCTTATGTTTAAATGAAACTAAGGACTTCAATATGCGTCAAATTCTGATAATTCTTGTGCTAATACTTTCATTATTGTTTTCGACTGTGCTTTCAGAGGATGATAAAGCTAAGAAATATGAGGAATTCAAGAAGAAAGTGATGGAGAAATTCAAGGATGCGGAGCTGCATTCACTAATTGAAGCATCGGAAAAGCTTGAGGAATATTACAAGTTTAAGTCCGCCGCTGCATATCGTGATGTTGCGATTACAAAACTTGAGAAGCAGAAAAAACAGCTTGATGAGTCACTCAGCAAGATTATGGAGCAAAAGACTGCAGAGGAAATTAATGAGAATCTAAAGAAATTCCTGACAATTGCTGAAAACCGATTGAATTACCGGAAAACACTCCTTGATTCTATGCTTGACCGCTGTCAATTCTGGCGCGATGAAAACCTCAAGGGCAAGGAAAATTCATTGATTTATGTAAAAATCGAGCGGAAATTCATTCTTAGTCGCGAAAAAGACATTCGGAAATATTATGTTGAGATTGAAAAGTATGATGCGAAAGGGGAGTTCAGCAAGGCAAGACAAAAACGTATTTTGCTCAAAAACAGGTTAAGCCGACAGAACATTTTCATAGACGGCAAGATAAAGGCTTATGAATCAACGCTTAAATCAATCAAGCGTCGTAAAAAGCTTAAAAATACTACTGTGCAGAAGAAGGCTGAGTTGAGAATAAAATATTATGAATGGGCAAAAAAATATTCCGAAAAAATCGTCGAAGTCAGGAAATCGAGAGTTGATGCCGAGATGAAACACAAATATCACGAGGATTTAACGTTTTTTTATGAAAATCTCGGTAATTACAGCAAAATTATTGCCTATCCCGAATATCTCAAACTCAAAGATGTTGATATCGCAAAAATAATTAAAACTTCCCAAAAGCTCGCAGCATATCTCAAAAAAAGAAATAAAAAATCCCGAAGTGGGTAAATCCACTTTTCAAATTCTGTACCCTTTGTTTATTTTACAGGATTGCAGGTTTTGCTGAGAACATTTTCCGAATTCCACCGTTAATGCACTGTTACATAAGTTTCAGTGAACGGTAGAACAGGTATCCCTGCTTGTTAATATTGATGCTGAGTGTCAGGCAAGATGCCTAACCTACAGACAATGTTGAAAAATTAATGTAACACTGCACTATTTACCTAATACACTGTCAAGCAAGTTTCGAAGGGTTGTCATTCCCGTGAAAACGGGAAT
>JAIOTL010000082.1 GCA_021106775.1 Planctomycetota bacterium
ATGCTCTGCATTCATGATTTCATCGAGATTTGTGTTTGTAGCAGCGAGATAAAATCTATAATTCACGAGCATACTTTTTCGTACGGATTCCCGTTTTTCCTGAAGCTTTTCAATTGTTGTGATTACTGGACTATTGTTTGGCATATCCAAAATCATGGTTACACCTGCTCGAAGTGCTGCTTGAGAACCGCTGATAAAATCTTCCGCCTGCTCGTATCCCGGCTGACGAAAATGAACGTGGGTATCAATAAACCCGGGGAAAACCAGCAATCCTGTGAGGTCGATGACTTTTACATCTTTGTCAGGAGCAAACAGATGTGTGCGATTCGCACTTTCGGGTGAAATCTGTGAATTGCTTCGGAAAATCTTGCTTATGCGGGAATCCTCAACGTAAACATCAGCATGGAAACGCTCATTATGGTTGACAATATCACAATTTTTAAGAAGAAGCTTTTTCATGTATTTAGTACTTCAATATTTCGAGCATTTTATCATAAACATACTAGGCTGTGTTTGAAAACTCAAAATTGTCATTCCTGCGAAAGCAGGAATCCAGATAATACATGGAACATTGCGGATTCAGGATTCCCAATCAAGTTGGGAATGACACTAAGAGATATTTTTCAAACACAGCCTAAACAGAATGAATTTTAAGAAAACCAAGCAAAATTTTAAAAGCCCAGTTCATCGGAGCGTTGAAACTACTCGCTTTAGCTTGCATTCCGAAATTATGGTCTGCTGGCTCATTTTTGATTCCAGTTATGATTTCAAGCGTGTATTTTCCGTGCGACCAGCAAATAAGTTCCTCAGACTCGTCCAGCAGGATATATTTGTCTTCATTACCACGGATGAACAAGGTCGACAAATCTTTCTCAGCAAGTCTTTCGACAACAGGCTGAAGTTTATATCTCTGTGCGTTCTCGAACAAATCATCTCTATAAATCCGGTTCATTCGCAGCATTGTGCCGGTATTCGGCTCATTAATCTCAATGAATCCCTGCTCCAGCCAATCCGCAAACTGCTTTTTGGTATAATGTAAATAATGTGAAATCGGCGATAGACAAACGAGAGAGTCGATTCTGATTAGATCAATTTCCTCGGATGCAACAATTAATGCATTTGCACTGCCGCGTGAATGCCCAAGAAGATGAATTCCATTTAATTTGCGCCCGTTGGATTCAGCAAATTCCTTGACCCTTCCCTTTGCGCAGGAATGTAAAATCTGCTTAAAATCGTGCAATTCCGCGGATAATCTGTTGTTAGCGAATTTTTCTCTCTCCTGAAAATTGCCTGATTCGTCAACCACACCGCAATGACTGTTGCTGAACCGCAGCACATGAAACCCATGAAATGCAAGGTTTTGCGCCATCAACGGGATGAAACTCCAGTCTTTGTGTGCTTTGAAACCGTGCGAAATTATTACAATCGGTGCCTCAGCATCGATTTGGGAGAATTCAAGATTCAAACGCACAGGCTGCCCGTCGAATCCTTCGATTTCAAGATAGTTTTGCGATTTATCCATGAATCCTATCACAATCGAACAAAAGAAAAAAACCCCGAGAAACCCGGGGTTTAAAGAATTCCCATATTTTACAGCGTTCCGCGTTTGAATCTGGTGAATCTTGGTCCAAGTCTTGTGTCGTTTTTGCATACTTCGTTGACAACCCTGGCAAAATCAAGGATGCTAAGCGGTTTCTTCGCATAACCGTCAACACCGAGATGAGTGATACGGAAAATATTCTGGTTCGAGAGGAATTTTGATACGACGATGATAAGAATATCCTTCGTTTTTGCTTCGTCCTTCAAATGCTTGATAACGCCGAAGCCGTCGAATTCTTCCATGTCAAGGTCGAGGACGATAAAATCTGGTTTGAAACTGCCAATTTCGACAAGTCCTTCAAATCCGGATTTCGCAGTCTTAATTTTAAAGCCGTCCCACAATTTCGCAAGGATGTTCTCGTAAAGCGAAAGCATGTTACTGTCATCGTCGATGCAAAGTGCCCTGATTTCCTTCTTATCGGGATAGGGCTTTTCGATTGGAATTTCATACTCGTGTACGAAACGGATGAATTCTTCTGGACTCACTCGATAATGTCCGCCGGGAGTCGTCCATGCATTAAGTTTTCCGCGTTTGATCCATCTGAAAATCGTTGTTCTGTCGAGATTGCACAGTTCTGCGATCTTTCCAACAGATAACGGTTTCAAATCTTCGAAATCGACCTCAGGCTCTTCATTGTCTTTGATTTTCTTTCTTCCCATGTTTAACTCCTTAAAGTTAAGTTTTGCTTGCAATGAATTCTTTCATTTTCTTTGACAAATCAATGATAAATTAATACTCATTTTTGTGTCAACCAATTTAAATAAAATTTTTATAAATTTAGCAGGAAAATATGCGTTTTTCATTGCATTTTTTAAAAAATGCATCAATCACGTTACTTTTTCATTTCATTTAGTTACTAAAATAATTGTTCGGAGTTTAAAAAGTGAATTATCCGATTGCTTTGGAATTGTGGTTTTGCAGGTTCTCAGCGTAGATTTGTGATAGCAATTGCTCAAGTTTATCATTCACCAGAATTTTCCTATGACTATTGTGAGGTGGATGTTTCATTTTGCGCAATTGAGCAAGTGCAACAGGTTCTCGGAATTCTAAAGGATTTTCAACTTCAATTATGATACCTGTTTTGTTGTTTTTGTAGTATTCGAATAATGTTTTCTCGTCAATACATGCTTTGTCAATGTAATTTGCATTAATTTCATCAATTGAAACACTTTCAACAGATTTAATATCAACAGCACCTATAATTTTCTTTGCTGGACTAGTCGAATACAGATAAATGCGCGAATGTAAAGCATCCTTTGAAAATGCTTTCCGCAATTCAATGGTTTTTCTGCCCGATAAGATGAGAGCAGCATATATCGGCTTGATTGAAAGCAGTATCGAGGATTTCGAATTGTCCATATTGTTAAGAACCAATTCAACAGCTGATTATGTGAAAATTAAATGTTGTATATAATCAAAAATTTAACTTAATACTCTAAATCTGTTGTAAATTTAAAGAAATTTAGAGAAATATGATGAAAAAAAGTATTTTATTATCGTTAACATGCATAGGATGTATTATTTTTTCGGTTTCATGCTCAACTGCTGAGAACGTCGATATCAACGCTTTTTCAATTGAGCTTGATGCCGCTTACATCGACGATTCACGTAACTTCAGCATCAAACCACCACTGGATTGGACATTGCATGTGAAAAATGACGATGTCGTTTTCAAGCCTGATATTGCAGAGCTTAACGCAAGAAATGCCAAAGCACAAATAGTAATCCAATATATAAAACTCGATGAAATACTGACTCCAGAGCAATTTCGTGATATTGTTGAAAGTGATATTAAAAATAGCAAAAGAGTTGATGACTACGAAATTCTGGGGTATGGCGGAACACCATCCAATGCTTATTGCAACATTTTAGTGGTTTATGATTCACCAATCGGTGACAGTATACACTATCTGAAGAATATTTTAGCTGGTGCCGGATATTTCCGAATCGCTGGTTCATCACTAAAAAAATCATGGAAAAATGCTGCCCCGCTTCTAAAAACATCAGTTGAATCATTCAAAATCATTGAATGATTTTAGTACATCAATTAATATATAATACAAGTGTAATTTTCTTCATTTTAGTGAATTTCGGAGTGATTGATGACCGCCAAGCTTGTTGTTCTTAACAAAGCAAATCCGGACATGAACGTAATCATGAAAGTGGCAAACGCACTTCGCGATGGAAAACTCGTGGTTTTACCAACAGAGACGGTTTACGGTATCGCTGCGAATTACGACAATTCTGAAACCATGCAAAGACTCAGAAAACTGAAGGAGCGTGATGAAAATTCGCCTTTCACCCTCCATCTTCACGATTTTGAACAAGTGAATAATTATATCGAGCACATTCCGGATATTGCATGTAAGCTTGCGGAAAAATATTGGCCCGGACCGTTGACGCTGGTTTTTCCAAAAATCGGCAATCAGGGATTAGGATTTCGGGTGGTTGATTCCAGGATTACACAGCAGATTCTCAGATTGGCTCAAGTTCCCATCGTCGCTACAAGTGCAAATCTGAACAAGCAGACACCAACACTTTCGGGACTTGAGGCGATGGAGAAGATCGGCGAATATGTCGATATCGTGATTGAATCCGGGTATGCGCAATTGCAGGAGGCGTCTTCCGTGATTATTGTTGGTGATCAAACGTATAAAATTGTCAGGGACAGCATAATCGG
>JAIOTL010000431.1 GCA_021106775.1 Planctomycetota bacterium
CGTTCGAGAAGAAAACGATTTGAAGCACGAAATAGATGCACTGCAATCAGAAATCGTCAGATATGAAGCTGAAATCGCAACCCTAACTGTTGATTTGAATAAACTTCAACCAGTTAATGAAGAAGAAATTGAAAAGGCTGTCGCTGAACAACAGGATAAAAGTAAAAGATATGATTATGCCGATGCGGAGTTCAAAACTTTGCAACGTGAATATAATAATCTCTCTGAGACTGCTAATTTTCTCGTTAGAAATGTTTTGGATTTTGTTGCGGATTCAGAAATTGACAAGCAAATATTTTCCGCATTAAAATTAGCTATTTCTTTGAAAAGTCAGAAAGTGCAGTTTTGGGGACCGCTTGGTCTGGAAATTGAATTTACTGACGATGACTATATTCCTCTGTTCGGCGATATTCTTTTTCAGTTCATTATTTTTCATAATTTTGACAATGAGATACTTTCCGATATTATTGATGATTTTATTACTAGCAATAATCCGCTATTAAGCGTGATAGTTTTACCTACAGATTACAAGAATTCATCGGTTGAATCAAAGAATGACAATGCGTTGCACAATATTCTGAAATGCGATAATGATAAGATATTTCAATATTTATCTACAAAATATAATGTTATTATTCAAAAAGCTAACGATTTAAATTCAATTCCAGATTTTTTGTATAAACACAAAAATACAAATAAAATATTGTATTTTCCTGAAAAATACATGTCCATCAACGCTGAAGGTTTGTTTAGTTTTCACAACAAGAATTCAATAGAAAATTATAAAAAGATTCACCAACATAAATCTCATGCTTACTCAGAGATTGAAAACGCGTTAGATTCTCTTGATAAAATTAAAATAATCAATCCAAAATTAGACTTGCTCGCTGAAAATGTAAACGCTTATAATAATGAATATATGCAAATTTCCGCTAAAGTACACGAATTAGAATCAACTAAACAGGCAATTGAAGCACTTACAACAACAATACAGAATAATGAATCCGAAATATTTCAAAAGGAAAAATCTCTTGAGTTAAAATTAATAGATAGACAAAATTTGCAGGACAAATTAGATGAAATGTTATCTATTTCCAATATTGACGAAGAAATTATTGAATTGGATAATAAGCGTGATGAATTAAATAAGGAAATCGGTAAAATTCAAAATGAACTTATTTCCGTAAGAAACGAATTAAATAGAAATAATGTTGCTATCGAACGTGAGGAAACTCTGCAAAACGAAAAGGCAGCAGCAGCTAAAACTTTTGTACCGAAAATACCTACTAACCTTGAATATCGAAATGAACCTAACATTAGAAAACAGATTACTGAAATTGAAATTAAGATTAAAAACTTTGACCATCTACCCGCATCATTCGAGCAATATGAGCGAAAAAAGGCAGAATATGAATCTCATGCTCGCAAATTAAAGCGCACAAAAAAGGTATTTTATGAATTAGCTGAGCGACTCGACCACGAACGCAGCCTTTGGCAAACACAGCTGCAAGATTATATCGACCTCATGATCTAGCTCATGCGCGCGAGTTTCAGCGAACGTTTCTCGCTCATCTGCATTTACCTTAGCGACCCTGAAAACATCAACAAATCCGGTTTGCATATCGAAGCCAGGCATAAACAGGCATTCATCGAAGGGGCAACCAAAATTCGTGGGCTTTCTGGCGGAGAGCGCGGAATCGTAACCGAAGCATTTATTTTCGCCACACATCTGCTAACTTACTCGCCGTTGCATGTCATTGACGAATTCACCCAACGCATGGATATTTCAACGAAAGAACTTGCATTCAACATTGCTGTCTCAACCGCCATCCGTGCGCAAAAAATGCGTGAATCGCTTAGTATCGATAAAAATTACACCGAATATGCTTACGACCCGCTTTTCATCCTTGCTTGTCCTGATACTGCTGGGCTTGACTTCAGCACAAACGACATCTTCGAGCATCTGGTCTGCCTACGCCTTGCTGATGGAAACTCGGACGTGATAAATAAATAGAATTTTCGTGGAAAATGTGCTAATATTAGAAACTTGCGAATAATACCAACGTCAAAAACATTAATCGAAATCGAAATATTGGAGGAAATTATGAATAAAGTTTTGCTCTGGTCAATAATTGGAATCGTTTTTATTGTTCTTCTTTATGCAATCTTAGCGCCAAATATTATGGGTGCGCTTTCAAAATCAGCTTCTGATAACACTATTGATGAAAAATGGATGAATTCTAATGGACCTAAAGCTACTTCTGGTGGTGAGATGCCATACGCGGAATGCCCCGCTGAGAGTGTACAATACGAAATGGATGAAACTCCAAGAGGAACTTTTGTTACAAGTCCTAAAGAATATGCAAATGAATCTGAACCGATGTACGATGCGGATAAACAAAACGATGTCAGTGAGTCGGAAACACCAGATGACAAAGAACCGCTGCAAACCAACAAAAAATATAAACGGCAGATGATTTACACTGCGGATTATCGGATTCATGTCAAGGATTTTGAGGTCGGCATCAGCACTGCAAAATCTTTGCTCGCGGATTATCAGGGTTATGTGAACCTGCAGACGAATTCGCGGCTTGTTGTAAGGGTACCTGCGGAATATTTTGATGATTTCACCAAGGCACTGGAACGTATCGGCAAAGTTATCTCGCGAAATATCAGAGCGGTTGAAGTTACTACGCAATATTATGACTTGAAACGCAGGATTGAAGTTTTGGAAGCAAGCATCAAAGCGTGGGAGAAAAAGCGTTTGCTGGTTAAAACCGATGAGGCAATCATTAAAATTGACCAGATTATCGATAATAAAGTATCGGAATTGGAGGTTTACAAGGGGAAACTACGCGTACTTTCAGACCAGATTTCACGGTCAACAATCACCATAGATTTCACCATGGACCCTACTCCTGAACCTGCTCTGCCTAGACATAAATACCACGTACCTTACAACTGGATTAGAAATTTGAATCCTGAGCGACTGCTGCCGGATTATTCATACACAGATGAAGAATAAACAAATGTAAATAATTTTAATAAATATAGGGAGATAAAAATGAAAAAATCTATCTTGATACCGTTTTTTCTCGTAGTCGTGATCGTTTTGATAATTGTTGCTGTTGCATTAATTAATTATTATGACCTTCCAGAGCTTGATGTGCCTGAAGGATTTATCGTGAAAAAGCATCAGTATTATAACGACGATTTCGACGCCTGGTCCGGCGATGACTGTAGAATCGTGATAAATCAGTTTAGAAACATAGATGAAGCACCATTAAGTTACCATGTCGAGAAAACTAAGCAAAAGCTTACGTTAAATGACAAGTGCATGTTTATTGAGGAGAAGGATTTTACGACAACGAACGGTGATGCTGGGAAATATCTCGTTTTTGACAAAATGATTGAGCAAGTGATGTACACGTATGTTGTAGGGATTGTCAGCGATGAGAGCATGGTTTATGTGATTGAGTCAATCGGCGAGAAGGAAATATTTGCCAAGCGTAAAGTCGATATTCTGAAATCCTTTGATACCCTTAATTGACTTGAGATTACATTCTTCGGAATTTGATGTTTGCTATTGTAAAATTTGCTAATATTTCATCAAATCTCGGGAGAATGCTTTGAATGTTCTATATTATTCTACACTTGAACCCGATTTGCTTGAAATTCTCAGGCAAAATCTTCTTGATGGAATTGAGATTGAAAATAAGCTTGCAGATTTAGCTGAGGAAATCCATCAGAATGCTTCTAAATTCGATGTTGTCGTTGGAGTTCGAATACCTCGAGCATTTCTAGATAATGCCAAGAATCTGAAGTATTTTATTATTCCGTTTGTCGGGATTCCACCTCAGGACATTAAAAATCTTAAGGAGTTAAAACATTTAACAGTTATTAACTCGCACTTCAATGCGCTCTACACTGCGGAACATGCATGGGCATTGCTACTTGCATCAGCGAAGAATATTGTAAGAATTCATGCGAAATTGAAAAACAATGATTGGACACCGAGATATGAGCATGATTGGAGCATCGGACTTGCTGGTAAGACATTGCTTTTGCTTGGTTACGGCGCAATCGGCAAAGTAATTGCAAAATTTGCTCGAACTTTCCGATTGAAAGTAATTGTTATCAAAAGAACTGCTGGAAATGATGAAAATATCGATTTTATGGGCAAACAAGAAGATTTGCTCAAAGTTCTCCCGGATGCAGACTTCATAATCTCAACGCTTCCGGGTTCAAAACTAACGGAAAAGATGCTTTCGCATGCTGAGTTTATAGCAATGAAGGATAGTGTGCACATCGTCAACGTCGGCAGAGGTCCAGTTATCGACGAGCAAGCACTTTTTGATGGTTTGAAATCTGGGAAAGTTGGCGGTGCAGCAATTGATACATGGTGGAATTATCCGAAAACAACTGAAGACCGTACAAACACATGTCCGACTAATTTAGATTTTACACAATTTCAGAATTTTATTTACAGCCCACATCGCGCATCGCACGTTTTTGGTCGCGAAATTGAGCGCATGATGGACATTGCAGAAATTCTCAACGCAATTCATGCTGGCAGTCCGAAAAACATCGTAAACATCGACCGCGGCTACTAAATTATTGATTCTATGTAATCTCGTTGTGTAAAAGCAGTGGAAATGTAGATTAATGAACCATTTCGTAGCACTGCATAATTGTTCTGGATTTTCAGGGTTTGAGAGTGATTATCTTTCGAAGGGGTCACGGTCAACGACTGCGCCGCAATATATGCATATTGGATGTTTTCCCATGAGTCTGCGTCCACAATGAGGGCAGTTTGTATTTAGCTGTTTGGCAACTTTGCCAGCAAGTTTTCCGTCACGAAGGTCAATGTCCTGAACCATCTTAACAAGGTGTTCGTCAGTTAATCCGTGTTGCCCTTTGATAAAAGTCCAAAGTGACTCTGTTATCATCATGTGTTTCTCAATATCACACGTGATTGCCTCGTTTTGTGTGCGCACTTCCGCAGCAGCTTGAGATGCTCGTTCTCCTGCTTACGTTGCTTGCTTTGTCCTAATAATATGCGAGGTACTAGCCATAAACAATCCAGGAATCAGCATTTCATTCTCCTTTTCCTAATGGTAGGTGAATCGTTTCAGTTGTGAATCAAGCAATGGTCAGTTATAAGGACAGTTTTCTGAGAAATGTGAATCAGTGGTGTATTTTAGTTGTTCATTCCTTAATCCCAACTTCCTGCTCAATTATTGAATATATTATATTATTGATTCCATGTAATCATCGAAGGTGTAGAAACCGGGGGGTTGAGTGATAAGCCATTTCGCAGCAGCGAGTGCGCCTCGGGCGAAAATTTCTCGATTTTGTGCGTGATGGGAAATCTCAACGATTTCATTCTCCCCAGCAAACATAACCGTATGCTCACCCGGAATTGTTCCACCACGAACCGCGCTGAACCCGATTTCCGCATGCTTCCTCTCACCTGTGTGTCCCTGACGAGCAAAAACAGCGTTTTCAGAGAAATTTAAACCTGCGCCAAGTGCTGCGGATTCGCCGATTGAAAGTGCGGTACCCGACGGAGCATCAACCTTTTTGCGATGATGGGCTTCGATGATTTCTATGTCGAAACCTGCTGAATAAAGGATTTTCGCAGCCTGCTTCGTTAATCTTCGCACAACTGCAACGCCCAGACTGTAATTAGTTGAATACATGACCGGAATATTATTTCCAACATCATGCAATGCTTGAATTTGTGTCTCTGATAATCCTGTCGTGCCGGTAAGCAAAGGCACAGACAGTTTTAAGCATTGTGATAGTAAGCTGTCGAAGGCGACAGGCAAAGTGAAATCAAATATGACTTCAGGCGCGTTTGCAATTTCGGATGTTACAACAATTTCTCCAGGTTTGCCAAACAGTTGCTCAAAATAATTTTTGCCAACGTTTCCGCTTTCTGCATTTTCAACAGCAGAGACGATTTCATAACCAAAATCCTCCGCCAGCTTACCGATGAGGATGCCCATGCGTCCAAGAGCCCCATAAATCGCGAGCTTCATGCTTCCTCCATTATTTATTTCACAATTTTACCGTAAAGTATAAAATATTATGGTTTAACGGCAACGAATTTCGAGGTGAACATGGATTTTTCAAAAATTGAAATTGTGCAGGGCGATATTACTATTGAGCGTGTTGATGCCGTTGTAAATGCTGCGAATCGGACGCTTCTGGGTGGTGGTGGAGTTGATGGTGCGATTCATCGTGCTGCTGGTCGCGAGCTTCTTGCCGAATGTAAAACTCTCGATGGTTGTGAAACGGGAGATGCGAAAATCACTAAAGGATACGATCTGCCTGCAAAGCATGTGATTCATACGGTTGGTCCGGTTTATTCTGGTGGGAAATATGGTGATGCAGAGAAATTGGCGTCCGCATATCGGCGTTCCATTGAGGTTGCAGGTGAAAATAATCTCAAATCTGTTGCGTTCCCAGCCATTTCTTGTGGGGTTTATGGTTATCCACATGAGAAGGCAGCGGAGATTGCGCTTACGACTATTGCGAAAACGTTAGAAACTTATCCGAAAATAATAAATGTTCATTTTGTTTTATTTTCCGATGATATTTATGCGACGTTCGTCAATAAATTATTTGAGCTGAAAAATCCAGATTAGAAAAAAATAGTGATAACTATTGTAGGGTGAGCATGCGATTGAGAGCGAGCAATGCACCTTGTTTGTATTTTTCTTCAACATTCACAGGTTTGACGGTCTCAAGGTTTTTCAGCGTTTCATGTAGATTTTCTTCTGTGATTTTGAACATATTCGGGCACATTGATTCAATCATCGGAACCACAATTTTATCAGGATTTTCCGCAGCTAAACGGTTCACAAGATTGTATTCCGTGCCGATTCCGAAAATTTCACCAGGCTTTCCATCCTGCACAACCTCGCGTAGAAATTTGGTTGAGCCGAACCCGTCCGCCAATGCCACAACATCCGACTTGCATTCAGGATGCACATAAATCTTTATACCAGGATATTCTGCACGTGCTTGCTTAAGATGCTCTGGCTTAAAATGCGTATGAACGTGGCAAAATCCACGCCAAAGTATAATTCTCGCTTTTTCAATCTGCTCCTGTGAAACACCGCCATTTTCCTGTTTCGGGTCAAAAACAGCAATTTCATTGTCAGAAATCCCCATTTTATGCGCAGTATTTGTACCTAAGAATTGGTCCGGAAAAAAGAACACTTTATTGCCATTGACGTGATTAAAAGCCCAGTTGAATGCTTTTGGTGCGTTTGAGGATGTGCATGTCAGCCCGTTATGATTCCCGCAGAACGCTTTTAATTTGACATCGCTGTTAACGTAAACTACCGGAATAATTTTGCTTACATCGGCAACATTATTTAGAAATTCCCATGCTTTTTCGACGCTAGGCAAATCTGCCATGTCCGCTAGCGGACAACCTGACTCCGGATTAGGATGCAAGACTTTCTGATGAGGTTTCGATAAAACTTCCGCAGCTTCCACCATAAATCTCACGCCGCAGAAAACAATATATTTCGCCTGCTCCTGCTCAGATGCATACTTTGCAAGTTGAAAACTGTCTCCTCGAGTATCCGCATGTTGCACAACTGCATCACGTTGATAATGATGCGCCAAAATCAACAGCTTAATTCCGTAATGCTCTCTTATTTTCTTAATTTCCCGAAAAATACTCATTTTGCTGCTCATACTGTATTTTGACATGCAAAATTATCACCTTTTCTTAATTTTTCATCATTTTATCGCAGCCATTGCATCGTCAACAACCTGCTTGAGTTCCGGGTGTTTTTCAGCAATCTCTGCAAGTTTTCTACGTGAACGTCTGTCTTTCAGCACTCCTGTGAGTTTTATCGCTTCCTGTAATATATCCTTGTTTTCAATCTCAAGAAGTTCACGTGTGAATTTGCGCACATCGTTTTTAATTCTTCCCTTGATGAAATTATTCAAATCTCCAATCATTTTCAAAGATTCCTTAATGAATTCGACTCGATTCTCAGTTGTATCGATGCCAAAACCTTTGTATCTTTCGATTGCCGACATAATTAATTTCAGAACTTTGCTTGCGCTGACAGGGTCTGTTGCAAGCGATTTCAGAACTTTCAAGGTTTCGATATTTAAATCACTGTCTTCGAAAATCAGCATATCATTGAGTGCTTCGATTGATTCCGGCGACCGAATTGCGCGTAATGCCGATAGACATTTGCGAATCAGGGAAGTTATCGTGTTGACAAGCAGTTTCTGGCTTGCATCGTCTGTTTTTTTTCTCACAAGTTCGTAGTATTTTTCATATGCAGCGTTCATTTCGGCAATAATTTGTTTAACTGCGGAATTCGCAGCAGTTTTTAACTCTTCAAACTGCTCAACGAGATGTGTTTTCATTTCAACGTTATCAATGTCTTGCATGCTGTTTTCAGAAGTATTTTCAAGAGCTTTAATCAGAATTCCAACTGCTTGAATGTCACCAGTATTTCTGATTGCCTGTGCTGCAGCTTTTCTCAGTTCCATATCTTTTTTGGTGTCAATTAAATCATTTTCGACCATTTCAAGGAATCTGGTAATATCTCTAGCACTTGAAAAATCAGCATCTGCAAACGCAACCAGAATTTTCGTGCGTGATTTAACATTCTCTATATCATCAAGAACTTCGAGCATGATTTTCACTGACCTACCTGGGTCAAGCTTAACAAGAACTTCGCAGGCAAGAGAGATAATCGA
>JAIOTL010000129.1 GCA_021106775.1 Planctomycetota bacterium
CTGGCGGAATCGGGTCTTCGTTCATTTGCTCAAGCCGCTTGAAATATTCTTCCTTAAGTACGTCCGATTTCAGGTGCAAAACCTTGTTTTTTGCGCCACCCCAGCCGTCTTTTTCCTTCTCAATCATAGATGTTACGCTGTCCTGACGCTGCCAGCATTTCACGAATTTATCCTTGTCAAGCTCATCAAAGCCAGAGTTTTGCACGAGATTCTGTCCTTTGGGCTTGATTTCAGGTGTGGGTAGATGCCATTGATATTTCTTTTTTGTGCTGTCTGCCAGAAATTCCTCAATCTTGAAAGAATGTGCTACCCCCTGTTTGTTATGCCAGACCAGGCGCATTTTGTAAGGGATTTCAGTCTTTCCAAACAGAATTTCCTTCACATTTTTTCGCTCAAAGGTCGTTTCCTTGCCATTAACCACAATTTTGAACTTTTCAAACAGAAATTTGAGCAGCAATTCGCCATCTTCCCTTGTTTCAACAGTATCCTGAGGTGTTACGAGGCTGCCAACATGGTCGATGATGATTTTTACAACATCGGCACTCGGAAGCTTGATTTCGTTGCCTGACGCTTCAAAATACAGGTTCTCAGATTTGCATACGCCGGCAATCTGTTTCCCGTCCTCAAGCTTGACAATCACGGGAATGTCATTTGTTGCTGGTTCTTCCGCGGTTTCAGGTGTTTTCAGGATGAATTCCGTGAGAATCTTACCAGCATTTAAGCTAAATTTCGCATCCTGAATTTTCTTGTTATCAACAATCACTTCAATGAGCGAATACTTGACATCATCAAGCCCGAAATCGATAAAATCTCCTTTAATGTTTATTTTTTCACCCGCAGCAAGAGTGCCGTCCACAGAAACGTTGCTGAACCTGCGTGCCATGACCTCCTTTATCTCAGAAATCGGATGAAATTTACCTTCGAGCAAGGCATTTTTACCAACCGATGTTATGCCGACAACCTTACCAGCAGAATTTATCACCGGTCCACCCTGTGCAATATCAACCTTTGCTGTACTGAAGTATTCTCGAATGCCCTTTTTCTCTCGTACTGAAATCTTGCCATGCTTCGCGATAACCGATTTATCATTGCCAAGATGGACAACCTTGTTGCCTTTTTTTATTTTTGCAGCAGAAAACTTGAAAAAATCTGTGTTTTTAACGAATCGAAGTTTGAAAAAGACGAAGCCGTCGTGTGCCAGCAATGGTAGAATCGGCTGTTCCTTTTCCTTATATATTGCCAGTATATTCAAAATGCTTTCAGGCATTCGTTCACCAACATAACTCGCGCAGACGCCTGTTTTGCTGATGAGGAAGGCAGTTTGTTTGAATGGCACGAGTTTTTCACCTTCAGCAGAAAATTCATCGTGCGGAATCTCAATTGACAGGAGTTTATCCGCGAATTTATCGAATTCATCAGTTTTTTCATTGTCCGCATTGAGTGATGCAAATATAAGTGTAAAAACTACAATAATTTTAAGGAATTTTCTCATTTCAACTCCGAATTCTCACAGCAATAAAGGGTTTAAACACGGAAATTTTACCCAGGTGTTGTGTTTTGCATCACTTACACATTATAACAAGATAGTTCGAGAAATGATGTTAGATTAAGCCTCGGTTGTTGCGCAATTCATCGAAATCAAGGTACCAAACACGCACACCGCAATATCTATCACCCTCGCGACAGAATTTCCCGAAATCTTTTCTGTCTTCAGGTGTCAGGTTTTGCAGTCGTTCCGCTCGTGCTTTGCAAGGGGCACAGAGCGAATTTCCGATGATTCCGTTATGTTTCCTGATTTGTTCAGTCTCATCAATTGTTGCTTCAAAGATTTCTTCCTGTGCGCCGTAACACAGACGCATCAACGCTTTGTGCCTGAACGCCAGCATGTCAAAACTCTCGACAAACCTGAGTGTGAGTGCGTTTGGCAGCAGATAGTACGCGCTTTCGCGTGAAACGCCAAGGTTTAGAAGGTCGTTCACTGCCCGCCATGTTTTTTCCATGCAATCCGCATACAATTGTTTTGCAGACGCAACCGCAGCAATGAGTTTTGGTGTGATATAATCAGGCGCATCGATAACGAACGCTTTCGCTGAAGGTCGCGATGTAGGCGTCATACGATGCCGTTGGTCCTGACTATCTCCGCTGTGACTCAGCTTTTTCATAAACGTGTAATTTAGATTGTGCAACACACGCAGACTCTTGCTGTGCATGCTGAGATTCGTGGTTTCTTCACCCATTCGACCGATTTTGTTATCAAACAGAATTTCTGTCGCCTGTCTATCGCTGATTTGTTCTTTCGAATATCCCCAAACGCTGCGGAATGCTGTCCCAACAATCGCTTCAGGATTCATCGGTGCATCAATGAGTTTAGAGAATCTGCCTGCAAGTTCCGCGTCAAATTCCGCTGCCGCCTTTGCAGATTGTGACTCCGGGAAGTTGAAATCGATATGAGGTTCAGAAAATTCATTAGCTTCAATCGGCTCTTCGAAAAACATTTCAAGCTTCGGGTCTGCTTTCAAAACAGCATCCTTCATCTGCCCGACAACATATTTCGCTTCAGTAGGCACATCCGAAACCATTACTACACGCCAGTAACGCAGTAGTGTCAGGAATGAAATCGTGTGATGCAAAATCGTTTTCGCGCCGATATTAAGCACATAACGCGCCACTTCCTGCGATTTTTTCAGCACTTGTCGGTTAAATGCTTTTTCATCCTGCATTTTCGGGAAACGTCTGCGATATTCATCAGCAACCGTCGGTTGAAGCAGCTTTCTGAGCTCAAGGTACGTTTCGGTTTGCATTGTCACAGTTTTCTCATAGATTTCTCGTGACTCACCATGAATATCAGGTATCAGAAAAGATTCTGGCTTAACTTTAACATAGCGTTGCGACTGCTGTTCCGAATTGTAAAACGGATGCGCATGTAGCAATGACCATACAAGCTGACGCGATACACCGACAAGCAAAAATTGAAATTGAGTATGCTGAAGAGTCGTATGATGTCCCGCTTCATAAATCGAACCTGCCAAACCTTGTGCAAAATCAATTTTCTTTGCATATTCTTCTTTGGTGAGTCCTTCTGGCAATATATCTTCGGGTTTTACAACTTTTGATGAATAACACGTACGCGCTGTTGCGATAATATCTGAAAAAGGTTTTTCGAACGCATTCACCAGAAAAATCTCTGGCTTTTCACTAATAAAAGGATAATTCATATATGCACCTCAAAGTATGAATGAAGAAAAATTAACAAAATGTAAGCATATTGATACTTAGAAAATAAATTAATAAAAAAGGTGATTTTTACTAAGGACTTCTTGACTGCTAGTATTTTGAAATTATAATTCCGCTTTCCTTTTGGGTGCTTATGCACTGTTTTTATTTGTACTTATTTGCTTGAATCAAGAGATTCAGGTAGCACCAGGAGAAAATGTCGATGGCAGTGGAGAAAATTAAAATTCGGCTCGAAGCATACGACCATGAGATACTTGATGAGAGCGTTCGTAAAATCGTAGATTCCGTACGTAAAAGCGGCGCGACGATTTCAGGACCTATTCCTCTGCCGACAAGGATTGAGAGATATACGGTTTTACGCTCACCTCACATCGACAAGAAATCACGCGAACAATTCGAAATCAGAACGTTTAAACGTTTGATTTATATATCGAATTTTAACACCAAGACTCAGGAATCATTGAATAAACTTGATATTCCCGCAGGTGTCGAAGTTCAGATTCGTGTCGAAAAAAGTTAAATTTCGCTAATGCGGAACCACTTTTTGCGCACAAATGCTGGTAACCAGCAGCTGGAGTTAAAACGAGAAGCAACTGAAAACGCGCTTCAATTGAGTTTCTCTGGCGTAACCTTTTGGAGGCAATGCAAGGCATACCTTGACAGGCATTCAATTTTGCTAAACCTTCATTTAACGTTTCTGTCATTAATATGGCAGGTGTAATCCATTTGAAGC
>JAIOTL010000191.1 GCA_021106775.1 Planctomycetota bacterium
ATGCTGTGCGCAAATTTCCCGCTTGCTTTCATATATTCGGAATGCCTGCGAGAAGCGGTACAAAGCTGTGAATTTATTCGGAGGGGACTTCTGCCAAGCATAATCCGATAATCGTTGACAATGCGAACATGCGCTTTTTCGTTAGGCGTGCAATAAGAAGGTCCTGCGCTGGCATTATCGCGAAGAATCTTATCATCCTCAAGCTGACGCGACACCTCATCCATAATCTTCTGGTCTTCCTCAGGATTGTGATACCTTGAGTTTGCATCAACAATGTCAATAAACTCCTTGAACATAGACAAAATCTTTGACAGCAGAATATCTATGCGACCGAATTGAGGGTCTTCCCAGATTTCACCTAATTTATTTACCGCTTCATCGACCCAGGGTTGTCCATGTTCCCCGTTAGCATCTCTTGCGCCATGATTCGCGTCAGGATAGCGTACTTTATCGTTGATTCTACCGAGTGCTTCGGCTCTTGCTGCCTCAAGTTTCTGCTTCAACGCCGGCGTAATGTGCCCTCTACCCGTCCTTGCTTTCTTCGCCATTTCAGTCATTGTATCGCGAATTATATTGATAATTTCAGGTATTTCTTCGTCAGCACCAAGATTTATCATGGCTGTTAAAGTTTCTTTGGTTTCTGCGTTAGCTTTTTGGAGTTTCTCTTCTTTGCTCTGTCTCAACAGCGTTTTGAAATCCTTTTTTAGTTGACGCATAAGCTTTTTAATTTGCTTTTTATTCTCGATAACTTGCATTTCTTCGGGTGTGATAATTCTATCCCTGTCGCCTGAAACCCGATGATAGATAAACCCACCTTCAGGAATTGAGCGTTTCAGATGCTTCGACATAAATTTGTCGATTTCAGATTTCAGTTCTTTATCATCGCGATAAATTTCAGCGAGAATCTCACCAGCCTGTTTTGTCAAGCCTTCTTTATATGCGTATGTTGTCATTCCCCATAACGTCTGCATGTCCTTTTTCTTAATGCGCCAGTTAAGCTCGTTGATGAGCCAGGAAGCGATTTGCGTCCATGCCAGAGAATTCCCTTTTCTGTCGTAAATATTAAATTTATCAGCGGATTTGATAATGAATTTCGTGGATTTATCACCGGGCTGAAGATAGATAATCTTGGAAATCATGTAATTGCTGTTCTTGCGGTTGATTGAATCAATTAGCTTTTGTCTGAGCGTTGTGAGCATGTCGTCTTCGCTGATTTTTTTCTCGGAAGGTTTAATCGGTTCTTTCTTTTTATCGAGACCTTTTGGTTTTTGCGTTTTCTCTTTAATTCGAGATACCATTTCGTCAGGAATTTTCTCGTATTTCCCGTTTTTTATGACATCAAGATAATTGTCAATCATTTCCGCCATGTCATTGCACAAAATCTGAATATTATCAAATCCAACAAAAAGCGATTTCGCATCGATATAGACCTGTTTCGCGGCATCCCAATTCTGAGAATCAATCTGCTCGTTGGCTTGGCTGACAATTTCGTTATAGAAAAACTCATTGGCGGAATCGGTCAGATAATCGATTTTTTCGTACAATTCTACTTTTATTTCATTAAATCTGTATATAGGTTCAGTTTTGTAGTTATTTCTGTAAGAATCGTAAATACTCAGCATTTCAGTGAAATTACCGAGTTTTATATATTCAATTGCGGTATAGGCGATGCGTTCAAGCTCTTCAATCAGGTAATCAGTGATATTTTTCAGGAAAGTTTCATATTTACTGTACAATTCGGAATAATAGCTGGCGCGTTCCTTGCGTTTTAGAAGGTCCTTGATTTGCTTTTCCATGCTGAAAACAGAGGTTTCCGACAGCAGAATTTGGTCGAATGCTCTGAATGCCAGCTTGCGCTGTCTATCTTCAAATGTGATTTTGTCTGATGCTTCATCTTCTTTTTCGACAACAGGCGTCTTTTTCTTAGGTTCATTTACCGATTTACTTTCATTGTCGTCAGGGCTTGTTAAATCCATTTGCATAACGACAACTGCGAGGATAAAACCAACGAAAATAACACCGACAGTTATCGCTATATTACGAAGCAGACCGTAAACGGAATTTTTCGGTATCATTTTCAGGCTGTCGGCTTTTCTATCGTCAGTGAGAATGTTTTTGGGTTTTGTGAAACTTGAGGGAATTGGTGTGATTTTTACTGGTACCGGTTCGCCGAAGTAAATAACGGTTTTTCCGACCATGATTTTATCACCGAGATTTAATTTTGAATCCTTAACCTTTTCTTCGTTGACAATTGTGCCGTTTGAGGAATCAAGGTCTTTTATGAAATATCCGTCGTCAGTTTTCCTAATCTGGCAATGTCTTCTGGATGATTTATTCTCGCTAAGCACGATGTCGCAATCTTTAGTCCTGCCGATAGTCAGCAGAGTTTCATGCTCCATAAGCTCGTGAATTCGTTCTTCGCCGTTTTCGATAATACGTAATTTCATCAAAGACTCCTAAAGTTGTTTACATTTATTATAGCAATAATCATGCCAACAATTATTTATTGTATTTTTACGAAAAACATTATAACTTGTTGTATATCATGTAGTTACGAAATGTAAAATCCGCTTTAATAACTGAAAATGTTAAATCCTTTTTACTTTTTAAAATTGTCTTTACATAAAAAACATATAAGTTGCATGTTGCTGACAATTCAAATACTCGGAAAAGCGTATGGAATTTGAAAAATTGGACAAAAGTAAACTTACGCCTGCAATGCGGCAATATGCTTCATTCCGCGATAAATTTCCGTTTCCTGAATTCTCAATTTTGTACCAGATGGGTGATTTTTACGAGACCTTTTTCGACGATGCTGAACGCGTCGCCAAAGACCTGAATATGCTTCTAACCAAGCGCGGGAAGGCAAACGGCGAGGATGTGCCACTTGCGGGGTTTCCACTGCGTCAGCTCAACATTTACGTTAAAAAACTCCTTGAGCTTGGCCGTAAAGTCGTAATTGTCGAGCAGGTGCAGGATTCTTCGGAGGCGAAGGGGGTTGTTGACCGCGATATCACACGGGTTGTCACGCCAGGAACGATTTTCGACGAGAATCTGCTTATTTCCGACCAGGACAATTTTATTCTGGCAGTGAATACTCAGGATTTGAGGAAGGATTATTCGATTGAATCCAGTAAAATACTTGGAATATGCTGGGCTGATCTATCCTCAGGCGCATTCTACCTCTCCGAGATGACACCTGCTGATTTTTTCAAGGAAATTGTTCGCATCACCCCAGCGGAAATTCTGCTTTCAGACAACTTCCGATATGACGAGGAAAACAACGAGATTTTGGATGCAATCAAAGAGATTCCCGATTGTGCATTGTCGATTTCGGAGCATATTTCATATAATGCCAAGCAAGGCAAGCGAAAGCTAATCAATCTGTTCAAAGTCAACGATTTACAGGGTTTTGACTGTGAGGATGCTGATGTTGGACTTGGGGCAGCTGGTGCATTAATCACATATTTTGAGAGAACACAAAGGACGAAACTTACGCAGCTTATTGGCATCAAACGTGTGTATCCGCAGAAGCACATGGTTTTGGATGCAGCGACACTGAGATGTCTTGAGATTGTGAAGAATATGGTAACAGGCAAGAAAACCAACACGCTTTTCGGAATATTGGACAAAACTACGACACCCATGGGAGCAAGGAATTTGCGGCATTGGCTTTTGTCACCGCTACTCAACATAGATGAAATAAACGAAAGACTCAGCAGTATCGAAGAATTAATCGCAGAATCAAGCATCCGAGACAATTTGCGCGATGAATTCAAGAATCTTGGGGATTTGGAGCGACTTGCGGGACGACTCGGAACAGGCAGATGCAATCCCCGTGATTATGCGATTCTGCGCAATGCTCTGCGATTCCTGCCGACGATTAAAGAATTAATCGACGTGCTGCAAACCTCTCTTATTCATGTCATCGACCAAAACATTAGTGCTTTGCACGAATTAAGCGAGTATCTCGACGAAACCCTTGCGGAGTCACCACCTTTGACGATTAAAGACGGCGGAATCTTTCTCGATGGATATTCTGCAGAACTCGACGAACTGCGCAAGTACGCAACGCAGGGTGAAACATTTATCGATGAATTTCGTAAGCGAGAAGCAAAACGTTCGAAAATTTCAACCTTGAAAGTCGGATTTAACAAGGTGCAGGGGTTTTATATTGAGGTTACGAAGGCGAATAAAGACAAAGTTCCTGCTGATTACCGCGCAATACAAACGCTTAAAAACGTTGAAAGATATACAACTGTTGAACTCAAGCATTATGAGAACAAAACTCTCAAGGCACAAAAACAGGTTGAAGAACTTGAGTACAAGATGTTTCAAGAGCTGAAAAAGTTCGTGGAAGGCTGGATTCCGCAAATTCTGATGTCCGCAAAAAGTATTGCTGTCCTCGACACTCTGCAAAGCCTGGCTTTTGTAGCTCAGCTCAACAATTATGTACGTCCGCAATTCTCTAAACCCGGAAGCTATTATTTTCGCGCGTCCAGACATCCTATTGTCGAGCAATCAACTATGGATGAGGACTTTGTGCCAAATGACTGCAATCTGCCTGACGAAAAGCCGATTATGATTCTCACCGGTCCGAATATGTCAGGAAAATCAACGTATATCCGCCAAATTACACTTGTAACGTTGATGGCACAGATAGGAAGTTTCGTACCCGCCAAAGAAGCGCAGTTGAGCATTTGTGACAGAATTTTTACCCGCATTAGCACGGGCGATGAGCTTGCCAGAGGGCTTTCGACATTTATGGTTGAAATGACTGAAACCGCCAACATTCTCAACAATGCTACAAAGAATTCGTTGATTGTGTTGGATGAGGTTGGCAGAGGTACCAGCACATTTGACGGTATGAGCATTGCATGGGCGATTGTCGAATATATTGCTGAACACATAAGCGCGCGCACGCTTTTCGCAACGCATTACCACGAATTACCGTCGCTTGCCAACATATACAAAACGATTCAGTGCGCAAACGTACTCGTCGAGGAGTACAAAGACGAAATTTTGTTTCATCATAAAATTGTCGAGGGCTCAACGGATAAGTCATATGGAATCTATGTCGCCCAACTCGCCGGCATGCCTTCACGAGTCGTTAAACGTGCAAAGAAAATTCAGAAAAACGTTGAGTTGAAATCACTTGATGCAAATGGTAAACCCATTTTTATTCCGCAAATGGAAGGGAAAAAGAATTTTTCTCAGAAAAGCCTGTTTATGTCGCCTACCGAGTTGATTATTCAACGCCTGAAAAAAATCGGTATCAAGAAGCATGACGATGACAAACTTCGCGAAATTCTCGAAGAACTCAAGGAATTAGCAGACCAAACCGACTTTTATTGATGCAGTGTATCGTTAATTGTGCGTCACTGCGAATAAAGCGAAGCAATTCCGGATTTCCAACGAACGTTTTATGAAGAATAGAGGTAATAAAATGATAATCTATTTACTCTTTTTTTTCATGCAATTTATTATACCAGTTATAACATTTTTCATTTTCATCGAATTTATATCCATTAAGGATAGTTCGACGAGACTTAGATTACATAAAACAATCAAGATTACATTGGTTTATGGTTTTATTTTAATTCTGTATGATGTACTTAGTGGATTGGAAACAACAATTTCTTACTGCAAAGACGGTTCCGATCCTTTTTTTTATTTCTATATTAAACTTATCCCAGTATTGATACTTTTTATTCTCTTTTTCGTTTCTAAACAAAGACTTATAACTAAATAGTTTATTGATTTCTATCACCCTTCAAATCCTTGGTTTTTGTGTCAGGTTCTCGGTATCTGGTAAAATAATGCGTAAAAGTCGTGAAAGTGAACAAACGGTTGAGAATCGGGACGCGCATGAGCAGGTGAAAAATGAAATACGTCAGGAACACAAATGGGTAAATAACAATAGTCTCGGTAAATTCGCGAATGTTCACGGTAAAAGGTCCGAGATCCGCAAAATAGCTGCTAAGATGCAAAACCTGCAGAATCGAATACGACATCGTAACTAAAATCCAGAACACCAGAAGCTGATGACTCGCTTCAATCGCTTTTTTCGGACAATAGGCAATACACCGGTTGCATGCTTCACAGGCATATGTCCAGTACGGTCTTCTGTGCTTTCTACCAGTCATTTTAATCGCATTTACCGGACAAATTTCAGCGCAAATACCACAGCCATCGCATTCCCTTGTCGCAAAATTGAGTTTCGCAAGACAGAATCTACCCATCAAGAAATACATTATCGAAATTGGCAGAAAAAACATGCCGAATACAAATTCATACAAATTATTCACCGAAAAAAACGAACTTTTTCCGCACAAAATTTTGTCTGCGAACCTGTCAAAATATGGTTTCGATTTGTTGATTATTATTCGCGCATTCTTTTCGCGGTATCCGGGATGAACTTGAATCCAGTTTGAAGGCATATTCAGCGTTTTGATGCCCTTCAAACAATAACCTTTAAACAGAAGGATTAGTGAGATTAAAAACGGACTGAAGCCAGCAAGTCCGGGTGGATGCAGCTTGCCGATGAGAATTCCCGCTCTGGTTGCGAAAACAGCAGCTTTTGTCCCTTTTCCCCTCGGTAATTTTAGGGCGAATCGAAACATCGAGTAAGGCGGTGAAAACCCGTGTGTCGGCATACCTAGCACGAGCATTGTCTGTTTCCCTTTTGTGATTTCTTCGTTGGGTTTTGCAGAGTCGATTGGTTTGATGATTGTCGGAATGCCTTTTTCCATCGCAGCTTCCGCAACCCACGTTGCTGAACGCCCCGAGTTGCCTGTACCGGTAAAATAATACACGTTCAGATGCTTGTAAGGCGTTTGTTTATTCATCTTTGTTCTCAACTAGTGCACTTTGTTCATAATCTTGAACATTTTCCAAACAAATTCTGTTATCATTTTAGTCTGTGGTTGAAAAATGTAAAAATTGTCATTCTCGTGAAAACGGGAATCCAGTCAATACTAAATATTGCAGATTCTGGATTCCCAATCAAGTTGGGAATGACACATAAAGATATTTTTCAATCACATCATAGTGTAACAAATTTCGAGGTCATATGAAATGGTCGGTGCCGTTGTTTAGGGTTTTTGGGATCCAGGTTCAGCTTCATGGAACTTTCCTGATATTGCTAGTTTTTATTGCTTTAGGGCTTGTAGTTCTGCCTGATACAGCTTTTGCACTCTTTCTGATGCTTCAGTTTCTATCGATTTTCGCAATTATACTTCTGCATGAGTTAGCACATTCTCTTGTTGCTATACGGTTCGGCTCGAAAGTTCGTAATATTACACTGCTACCAATAGGCGGTGTTGCTCAAATCGAAAATATCCCCGAAAAACCTGTGCAGGAAATACTCATCGCCGTCGCCGGTCCCGCTGTCAACTTCGCATTCGTTCTCGCTGTCGGCTTATATCTCGGCGATTTCAACATTTTTCTGACAAAAGCATCCGAATTGTTTAGTACCAGTGCGCGAGAGCAATTGCCGGTGATTAGTTTAACCGAGTTTCTGGTGTTTTTCGGAACATTTAACCTGTTTATCGGAACATTTAATTTGCTTCCTGGATTTCCGATGGACGGCGGCAGAATTTTCCGAGGGTTTCTGTCACTTTTCATGCCGTTTGACAAAGCAACAATCGTCGCGGTCGGCGTTGGTCAACTATTCGCTCTATCCTTCGGAGTTTTTGGGATTTTACTGATATTCGAGTATCAAATGTTTTACATGGGGATAATGGTCATCATAATCTCATTTTTCCTTGGTAGTTCAGGACGCGCAGAGGCAAGAAGCGTAATAATCAAAAGTCTGCTGAAGGGAGTAAAACTAGAACCCAGAATGCTTCGGAAACCCCTTGTTATCACAACCGAAATGAGTAATGAACAGATCAATATACTGATGAATTCAACTTATCAGAGCATATTCCCGGTGCTTGAGAACGGTTATCTGGTCGGTTTGCTGAATCGTCAGGATTTTATGTACAACATGCAGTTATCTGGGGAAAACTTCAAATTACCTTTTGCACCAACGAAATGGGTAACTCCAGGCGTGGATTTTATTGCATTGATGATGGTGCTTGAGAAGCAGAAAAGCTCATATGTTGCAGTAACAGACTGGTATGGTCGATATTTGGGAGTCTTCAACACTTCTGTTTCAACAACAGTTATAAACGAACAATTAAATATGCGTAAAAAACTATCGTTAATTGAGCATAAGTACCTATTCGGTAAGTAGTTATGTAGTATTTGCATGATTTGCTATAAATGCATTTAATCCTTGATTTTGAAGCTAAAATGGATAAACTTATTATACATCGCAACTTAATGAGGAAGTTAATGAGCAACATAGACAAGCATCAGGAAGAAACAAAACTAAACAAAAAGAAAACACGCACTTCAAAGATTCTAGACGAAGTAACACCTGGCAGAAAAAAGAAGCTGTTAAAGCTTAAAGACAAGATAGAATCCGGCAAATTCGAATACCGCAACAGTTTGCTTGATGTTTTTGAAGAAATTATGGAAGATACGAAAAAGGACAAATACTAGTGCTTTGTCAAGAAAGTAGTTAAGGCTTCAAAAAAACTGTCATTCCCAACTCGATTGGGAATCCAGCAGAAGTCAGAATATAATATTGTATCAGTTTGGATTCCCGTTTTCACGGGAATGACAATCCTTCGAAACTTGCTTGACAGTGTACTAGGTTGTTAAACCTGCATTTTCGAAAAGCCATGTCATTGCGAGCGAAGTTTCAATGTTCAACAAAATTTCGAACATGTTCATCGAAATATTAAATCCGTTAAACTACCTGAATACTCAAGTTTTTTGTTCTTAAACAAAACGGAAATCTGAAATTTGTAGTTTATGTCCTTGATTTTGGCAAGCCAGAGTCCGTCAAACCTTAAATACTCCGAGTATATACCGTCTGGTAGACAATCTCTAGGTGAATTTATCTTAAATGGTTCTGATTTGAAAACCATTTTGCTGTTCTGATCATGAATTTTCATGGTGATAGTGGAATCAGGGAGAACATCAGCAAGAATTTCCTTGTTTTTGGTTAAAAATATCATGTTAACCGTAAAATAGTCCGGCACATCATCATTGTTGTCATCAACCATGAATGCAAACGGAATGAAAGAATCGGGATTTTCGGTTTTTTGTGAAAATTCAATCGATTGCTTGATATCTGTTAGAATTTTATGTTCTTTGTCAGATTTTTCATACTCGAATATCATAATAACCCGAATATCTCTTTTTGCCCATACATGCAGATTCAGGTTCCTCGATTTTGTGAAATTCCCGTAAAAATCAACTGTTTCAACCTCGTCAGCATGTGCAGTATTTCCGTTAATTCTCCTGAAACCAAGTCTGTCAACCATTTTCGACTCTATATCGTTGGCAATTTTGCGAGTAGACTTCCGCGAATTATAAACATAGCATTGAACTTTTAACGAATCAAGTTTACCAACAAACACCGAATCAATTACAGGTAGATTGTACTTCATCGTTGATGGCATAAGAACTGTAGCGTATTTGCTGAGTAAAATTTTGTCATATCCAGTTACCGATTTTTCAGGCACTTTTATTTTATTGAGAATCTCGTACCAGTATTTATCAACGCTTGCATAAGATGCGTATTTTGAGATTAACTCAACTGAAAACACAGAATTGCCGACCTTAAACACGTAAAATGCATGAACATTCTGCTTTGAATCCTGAAAAAAAAGTGAATTAATCTGTTTATTATCAAGAGTTAATGTCTCCTCTTTATTGAGTTTGAAACCTGTAGCATTCAACGACGTCTTGATTTTCTCGACAATCGCTGACGTAGCATTGTCTGTGTAATCATGGATTTTGAGCCTGGCTTTGTCTTCTGAGTCTGAAATTTGCATAAAAGTAATTGCTCTGGGGTCCTGGTCATCAGATTTTACATTTAACCAGAAATCCATAAAAGATTTGCTTAAGGATAATTTGGCATGAGTTTGGGGCAAAATTGCCTTAAACGCGGGTTTAGCAATCTGGAATCGGATTTTGTTGTTACTCTGCGTATTTGCGAGATTTATAAGCAAGATGGCGGTTAATGCTGCGCATACAATGAAAACTGAATTTTTCATAATAATCCCGAATTTTATTTCCTTAATTCTTTTTGGTATTTATCCTGAATACTTCTGTTTATAAACAAATACGCACGATAAATCAAAATATTGGTTAATAAATGAAAAGTTTTACACATGAAAAAATATACATTATAAAATCGAAGATAAGCTTCATGATTTATAAAATGTGCTGTATAATTACGTTAAGATAAAAAAACACTGAAAATCTGTGATTTATAATAAGATAAATGAGTAAATTTCGATGTTATTGTGTTTATTATCATGAAAGTAACTTGTTTGTACATAATGCAAAACTGATGAGCATTAAGAAATATGAGGAAATTTGACGACAATAAATGGCTGAAGGACGCAATTGCCTATATTTCGGGTGAAATGACCGAAAAAGCAGAAAATGCGTTTAATGCAAAACTGAAAGAAAACTCAAAGCTTTCACAGAAATTCGAATTACTAAAAAAGATTTGGTTCATCGATAATAAAGATTTGAAAATGCTGGATAATCGCTGGGATTCGATTAAACAACAATTAATCGAAGAAATTGCGTTCTGCTCATATATCCGCAAAGCAAATAGCGAACAACCCGATAAAATAAGCGTTTCAATTCTCAAAAATACTGAAAATGAAATTTCCACTGACAAGCTGCAAAAACTTGAAAAACTCGCGAATTCAATCTTCACCGACGATGAAAAATGTTGGATAGCTCCCAGAAAAGACATCTGGAGTGGTGTAAAACACGAGATTATCAAAGAATTGCAACACTCAAAAAGAATACATCCGCAAAAAAGCGAGAGAAAACCGAAAAAAACTCCGTCAATGCTCAAAATCGCAGCAAATAAGAGAAAATTTAATCGAAATGTCTTGATAACCGGCATTGCATCTGCTGCTGCAGTTATTTCTTTATTTTTGATACTTTTCGTGTTTACTCCTGATACTTCAACAAAGTATGCAACCGATGATTCTGCCGATTACAATATCCCCGACGAAAAAGAAATTCCGAAAATTTTGCCTGATACCGTCGATGTCATTGATGTTGAAATGAATAAGGTGGTTTTGCCTGAAGATAAACCTAACAACGACAATGAAGTAAAAAAGGATGATTTTGAGGTTGTTGAGAAATCCATAGATGACAAAAAAGACGTAGTTGATAATAAAATCCCTGATAATGTCGAAAATAAAAAGGAAAGCGATGATGTTGATGATGATAAGCCGAAAATTGTAATCGAAAATAAAACAGATAAGAAAGACGATAAGGAAAATACTCCTGAGAAGAAGGAAGTGGAAGACATAATACGTGGTTCCGAAACTCAGGAATTCGTTTATCGAGCAAAATATATCGATTTTGACCCTGAAAAGCTTAAGTTTACAACACCTGACAAATTCGGAATTAGACTTAATTTCATGTATGATTCATCAGAAAACAAATTTAATGTTTACGATGTCAATTTACCCACGAAAGAAAGCGGTTTCAAGGTTACTGTTGACGGAAAGAACAATCTTCTTGCAGATTTGAACAATGACGGTGTTTTCGAGAGTCGCTTTAGCAACAGCACATATAAAAATTACCATTTGATTTATGATGCTGAAAAATCCGTCAAATTTTCGTACAGATTGAAATTTGTGCGTAATAAAACTATCTGGTCGATTATGCCTGCAAGTGGTTTTATTGCGAAAAAGTCGTATATGAAAAAGTCGATTTTGTTGATAGACGCTAACATTAACGGCATGTTCAACGATACGAATAAGGATTATGTTCAGTTTGGTGATGAAGAAATACAGATTCTCAGCACTTTGAATTGTGCTTCCGATAATTGGGTTAAAATTCAGCCTAAGGCATCTGGACAATCGATAAAAATTCTTAAGACAATACCGCAGAATATTGGTCTTCTCAGGATAGAATCGGAATATCAAGAAAACGTAATGTTAAAATGGTTGTCAATAAAAGGTGATGTTGCATCGATAACCAGAACCAGCGATTCGGTTAATGACATAATGCTACCGATCGGCGAATACACAATTGTCAAAGGTATTGTTGGCAACGGCAAATCAGCAATAGAATTCAGTGGGAATCCTGATTTTAAATTCAAGATTTTCCAGAATAATGCAACAATCGTCAAAATCGGCGGTGAATTAACTCTAAGCCTGGTAAAATCTGCAAAACGTGACAATAAAATGATTATAAACCGGGAAAATCTTATCTTGGTGGGACAAAACGGTGAAATATATAACAAAATTCTACTGAAAAACGGCAGTTCTCGCATAAATGGAAACAACTTTGAGCTTTTGAACATTAAAAATTCGTTCATAAAATCCGAAGATGTTCTGAATTATCAGAGAAATTTAAATATTCAGAGTACTGTTGGTAGCAATCTGATATACATATCAATCCCTAAATTCAAGGAGCCCGGGCTTTATTTACTATACCTTGTTGAAGAAAAATTTAGCAGATTTCTCACCGGAAAATCTGTAACAAGCGTGCCGATTAAAATCAATGTTGTAAAACCTAAATAATTTTCGTTGATTCAGAATTTATGCTGAAACACCCTAATTTACTGTCAAGAAACAATTGATGGGTGTCATTCCTGCGAAAGCAGGCGGACAAAGTCCTTTAATTATCCAGAACTTTGAATTTTCTAGTATTCGCTGGATTCCCAATCAAGTTGGGAATGACAATACTGTGAACCCTTTAATACTTTCTTGACATTGCCCTAATTGGCAGTGTTTACATAAAAACAAAGGAACATTTGATAAGTATGATAAATAATATATATTAACGATGCCCGACCGAGTCGGGTTTTTATTTTACAGCTACCTTTGAAAGGCTACGAGAATCAAATGTCAGTTGAGTTCACACTTATCGATAACGAAGCAACATTTCACTCGGTTTTGAAAGAGTTTGAAACCCAAATGCCAGATAAATTGGCGATTGATACCGAATTTATACCGGAAAAGACGTACATCCCGATTTTAAGCCTGCTGCAAGTCTGTGCAAACAATCGAATATTCCTTTTTGACCCAATTAAACTCGATTTGAAACCTCTTGCCGAATATTTCGAGAATGCGGAAATCATCTTTCATTCGGGTGCTCAGGACTTATTTCTTCTTGAGAACCTTTTCGAAATACGCTTAGACAATTATTTTGACACGCAGATTGCTGCTTCTCTGGTCAGTTGTTCCGGCAAACGCTCTTATGCCGACCTGTGTATGAAATATCTCAACATCGAAATAAACAAAGGTGAAACTCTCACAAAATGGGACAAACGCCCGTTAAATGGGAAACAACTTAGGTATGCAGCAAACGATGTCATTCATTTGTTCCCGCTTTATCGAAGATTAACAAAAAAAATCGAAGCAATGGGACGTAGTTCCTGGGTTAATGAAGAATTCGATAAATTGCGCGTGCAGGTGGGTAATTTATGTGCAAATGAAAATAATTTCCTGAAAATCAAGCACTTGTGGAAGCTGAAAATTGATGAAGTCGGCATCGCCAGAGAATTGTATTATTGGCGTGAAACTCGGGCTATCGAGAAAAACCAGAAGCCTAAGCAAATTTTGTCGGACCATCAATTAATACAAATTGCGCACTCCAGACCGGAAAATCTGGATGATTTGAGCAGGCTGCGTAGTATTCCCAAGAAAATGCTGGAAATTGACGGCGAACATCTGCTTGAATTGATTTTGAAAGGCTATGAATCCGAGATTACCGAGTTACCTGAAAAACCTGCGAATAACTGGCTTACGCCTGAGCAAAAAATCAGCTTTGAGTTTATGGAATTGGTAATCAGGCTGATTTCAATCAGGAATAAGGTTTCAGATATTTTTTTAACCGAGGGAAAAATACTTAATAAACTTATCAAAGCAAAAAAGGAAAATCAGTTTTCTGAATTTCTCGACAATCTCAATGGCTGGCGCGGCAAGCTTCTGCGACCGTATTTCAAAGCTTTTCTGGATAATGACATTATACTCAAACCAACTAAGAACGGCAATTCACTTGAAGTCATTATTAACGGCAAAAAAAACACTAAATAATATAAGTTGTGGCTCAAACAGTTTTGTGACACTCCAAGAAAAATTTCGCAATTGAAAATGCGTTGATTATTCGATTACGTTTGATATTTTCAGTTAGAGTGCTTTAATTGCACGTATGTTTTATGAGGATATTCAGGTGTTTGCATTCACTCCTTTCGATTTGTTCTTTTTTGTCGTAGCGATAGCAACAATTGCTTCCGCATTGTGGATTCTAATCAGCAGAAACATTATCCATGCTGCCATCGGGTTGCTGTTCACGCTTTTCGGTGTTGGCGGTATGTATCTGATGTTAGCATCGGATTTTTTGGGCTTTCTCCAGCTTTTCATTTACATCGGCGCAACCATGGTTCTGATTATGTTTGGAATTATGCTAACCCGACGTGAAGAAAGGGGTTGTGATGACAAAGTTACGCTGTCTCAGCGTTTATCATCGCGAGTTTCCACAATTGTCGGTTTATCTATTGCAGGGGCGGTTTTTGCCTTCTTGTTTGTGATTCTAATTGTCGCAGGCGGTGAGCAATGGGAAAAGCAACCCGCGGTTAGTGTTGAACCTCCGACGGGCTTACTCGGCGAAAAACTTCTGACTGAATATGTTTATGCTTTTGAGATAATTTCGGTGTTTCTGATGGTCGCTCTCATTGGAGCAGCATATCTTGCGCGCAGGCGTGAAGTACCAGTTAGGAAAACACAAGAAACTGAAGTCGAACAAATTGCTGATGCAAATTCACCTTCTGAGCAAATCGACCCAGAGGAAATAAATAATATGCCTGATGAGCCTGACAAACCTGACGTTGATGATGAAGAAAAATTCAGCGACGAAGAAAACGAAAAAGTTGAGGAAGACGAAATTTCCAACGACAAAGACGATGCTGAGGAGGAAAAATAATGGATTTCACAAACTTGCTTATTCTGGCAGCACAAAATCATAGCGTCGGTTTAACACATTTTCTCATCGTCAGCATAATCCTTTTTTCCATCGGCATCGGTGTCATCCTCGTAAAACGCAACGCAATCTGGATATTGATGGGCATTGAACTCATCCTGAATGCTTCTGGCTTGAATTTCGTGGCTTTCGGCTTTTTCAACGACGGCGAATTCCCGCATCTCGACGGGCAGATAATGACAATTTTCATCATAATCATCGCCGCCGCCGAAGCTGCAATCGGTCTCGCAATTATTTTCCTGATTTATCATCATCGCAAAAGCATTGACCCCGACGAATTAACCGAACTCAAAGGCTAAACTACATTTGCTGAGTCCATATTCAAGAAAGTATTAAAGGGTTCAAAACACTGTCATTCCCAACTTGATTGGGAATCCAGAATCTTACAAATTCGGTATAATAACTGGATTCCTGCTTTCGCAGGAATGACAACACTTGAAAACTATTGTTACTTTATGCTATCTGTCATTTGATATATTCTCAGAGCGTTGTATATCAAGGGCGATTCTGCTCAGTTCGATACATAGGTTCTTCGATTTTATGCTGAATTTCTTGTATAACTCATCAATAATTTTGGTTTTATCCTTAAGCGTATTATCTTTTCGTGTCTTGATGATAGATTTTATCAGCTCGCAGAAAATGTCAAAATCCTTGATTTCGTTGAGGTCTTCGAGGATTCGCGTCATTCGGCGAACTTTTGAAAACAGAATCACAAACCAAATTCCGCTGCCAATTCCCATTATCAGAAAAATCGTCGAAACAAACGGAATTTCAGGAAAAACCAGCAGAACACCAATAAAACCTGTGATTCCGACGATGAGAAACAAAATGCTTGTATAGAAATTGATATGCGGAATTTTTGAAAACGTGGACTGCCAGCTCAGGATGTTATTATAATGTTTGGCATATGAATTATTCAATTAAACCACCGAATGAAATGAATGTATTTTAATTACCGGCAAATAATGTTCAATATACAAACTACAATGTTCGTAAAACTGTTACATAAAAAAGTGAGGTTGAAATGGCACAGAATCAAGTAAATCTTGAAAAGAAGCAGATTATGATGATGATTTTCGGCGGAATCGCTCTTATCGTCATAATTATCATTGCAATGTCAATAACGACTATCGAAGCTGGTCACGTTGGCGTGAAGAAGGTTTTCGGCGCAGTCAACGCAGAAGTTCTCCCTGAAGGTTTGCATATTATCGCTCCCTGGGTAAGCGTTGTCGAAGTTGATGCAAAAGTACAGAATATCAATGTTGAAGCCAAGGCTGGAATGACAAACGCTGCAGTTTCAAAGGATACTCAGACAGTTGGTTTTCAAGTCGATCTGGCATACAATGTTAATTCGATTGATGCATGGATGCTGATAAAATATGTTGGAGCAACTCACAACAATTGGAAAAGTACGATAATTGAGCCGGCAATGTGGCAGGGTGTGAAAGAAGTCATCAGTCGATACGGGCTTGATGACATCGTTGTTGAGCGTGAGGAAGTAAGAAAGGCAATTGGCGATTCAATAAAAGTACTCGTTCGTGAAAGATTGACCGAACGTTTCAAAGAATCAGGAAATGTAATTCAGATAAATCAGGTTACTTTGCGAAATATTGATTATGCTCCTGAATACGAACAAGCAATCACAAAAAAACAGGTGGCAGCACAAAGCGTACTGACAGCGGATTATGAGTTAAATCGGTTTCAAATCGAGCAAAAGCAGGCAGTTGCAAAGGCGGAACAGGAAGCAAAAGCAAACGTCAAAAAAGCAGAAGGAGATGCACGCGCAAAAGTCATTAATGCAAACGGCGAGGCATTGGCATACCTTACAAAGCTTGAAGCAGAGATAATTTCATATGCGAAACTTCGTTCTGTCGGTTTTTCACCTGCAACGTATAATTTCCTGGCAAAATGGGATGGGAAACTACCA
>JAIOTL010000077.1 GCA_021106775.1 Planctomycetota bacterium
GCGTGTTCACAATCCCGAATTCATCAGCTTCAGCGGGTGTTTTGCTCAAATCGTTCATGTAATCAGCAAACTGTGCCTTAAATTCTTTGTGATATTCATCGAAACGCTGTGGATTGTTGGTTTTTTGCGCTTTCTCATAAAAAATCTCCGCAAGATGAGCACTGGCAAAACCGCAATATTCCTTGCTGTCCTTTAGCGAACTCATCAGACTCTCGCTGGTTGACCACGATGCCTGCGTCAGAAGCGACGTGATTAACAGCACAATCGCAAACGCTGAACCCGCCAGTCCGAAAACCATGCCGATTTTGAACTTCAGCTTCGAAACAAACGCATAAATGCAGATTAAAACAGCAACACCTGCGAAAAATGCTGTCGAATTTGCACGCTCGCTCAGCTCATGCGAAACCACGCTGAGAACAAGAAAAATCAACAGTCCCACTGACCAATACAGCACAGTGAGTTTCTGCTTGATGTTTTCTAGTTTGGCATTTTTTCGGAAAAACGGTCGCATGGTGAGAACAATAAACGCCAGAGCCACGATGCAGATTATCGCGAAACCGACACCGCCAGCAGTAGAACCCGTGAACGTGCTGAGTCGCTCGGTAAACGGAAACACAAGAAATATCGCACCCTCGCCAACGTGCGAGACCGAAAATGCCAAGTTTATCTCGTCGAAAAAGCTGATATTGATGAAATCGGCAAGTAAAACCTGCTCGAAAAACAGCAGCATGAAAAATGAAGTGAATGCGACAGGAACGAACCGCTTTGAATCACGCTTTGCTTTCGGTTGCTCTGAAACATTAACGGGCAGCATTTGATACAAAAGTGTAATGAATGCGAAAGCGATTGCGATTATCGGCATGAATAGGGCTGATACAAGCAAAGCGAGATAACTCAAGAGTTTTAGACGTGTTTTAATGTTCAGCGTCAGAACGACTGCGAGAAGTCCGAAAAACATGGCGGGTATAATCGAAAACGCTGCCTGTACTTTGAAAACAGCAATTAAAAACGGATGAGCTGCGATTAATCCAGTGAAAATCAGTGCCGGGATGAATTTCCTGATGCCACAAATATTTACGACAAAAACCGCGATGCCTGCAAGAAGAAACACCCGCAGCATGAAGTCGAACTTGAAACTTCCGTAAAAAATGTTCGAAAAAACATTCTGCGAAACAGGTTCCAAATCCTGCACTAAATAAACTTCATCAACCCCTGAAACACCTGCATCTTCAAGCGCACCTGAATACCCGAAAAACAAACCCATCAAACTGGCAACGAGGAATACAACAACATAAACGTAACCGATTTTCAGCCTGCTTGCTTGAGAATTTATCGTATTCATATTATTTCTCCAGTTTGTTAAGCTCAAAACAACAAAACAATCTCATTTACAGAATGCTTGTCTGCGATGTGAGATTGCGGGTATCAGCGAACTTATAATTAAATTCCATCGACATTATAACTTGTTAGCTATTAATAATTGTAAGATTCGAAAAAATTTTCGTGTTTCAAAAAAAATTATGTATTTTTCTCAAGCTTTGATTATTCTATCAGCAGAATGAAAAACATTTACAGCTTTGGGAAAATGATGAATAAAATTGAAGAACCAGCATATTCGAGAATTTTAATTGCTTTGTGCCTGCTTCTTATGATTATGTCGATTAATACAGGCAGCGCACAGGGGAACATGCTCAATCCAGTTGAAATCATGTCGAGTCTCACATTTTCCGTGCAAAGACTGCCAAATGGGAACACCATGATTACGGTATGTTATTCCATTAGTGATATTGAGATTGTTGAGGTTGATGGATTTGGCAGGAAAGTCTGGAATTATGAAGGTGATCTGTCATGGACGCATAGTGCGAACTGGTGCAGCAAAACCGATACCATTCTGATTTCGGATACGAACAATGACCGGGTTATCGAAATCAATCGAGACAAGGAAATAATCTGGACTTATGACACGGACATCAAGTATCCAAACGATGCTGACAGACTCGAAAACGGCAACACGCTGATAACTGTGCGCGATTCGGACAAAATAATCGAAGTAACACCGAAAAAGCGCATCGTCTGGGAGTATTCAGGAGTTAAGGGACCCCATAACGCTGACAGGCTTGCAAACGGCAACACAATTATCGCGAATTCTATGGACAATAAGATTGTCGAAGTTGATGTCAACGGCAATGTTGTCTGGTCGTACGAAGGCGAACTTTTTTGGCCCCGTGATGCTGACAGGCTTGCAAACGGCAACATACTAATTGCGGATACCCGGCACAGACGCGTCATCGAGGTTGATAAAAACGGGAAAATCGTATGGGAAATTGGAAACCTGCCAAGCGTTTATGATGTCGACAGACTCGAAAACGGCAACACGCTGATTTCCGCGGATTTGAAGCCCGGACAGGTTATCGAGGTCGATAAAGAAGGCAGAATAGTCTGGCGTTGGATTTCGTCAAACCTGATGAAGCAAAACGGGTTTCAGTATAATCCGAGTGAACGCATTTCTTTTCTGCGAATGAGAATCCGCGACCTACTGAGTTCTCTGCAAAAACTGCAAATTCCTAAAAATGAACTCATCCAAATCCGACAACTGCTGAACCTGGCTCGAAAAGCGATGTTCGAACGTCATTATGAACTGAATAAAAAGCTGGTGGTTGAATGCTTGATGCAGCTTGAGGAATTGGCACTAAAATATCAAAAATGTGAAAAAGGCACGATAAAAGGTAAGGTTCTGGATGCACAATCTCGCAAACCCATTGCAAATGCAGAGGTTTTTCTGTTCGGCACGATTTACCTCACTGAAACTGACGAGAACGGAAATTTTAATCTTCCGTTTATCCCGATTCAAAATGCTGGCTACTCGCTAATCATCCGCAAAGATAGCTATTTCGAGATGCAGAAAGGCAACGTAGTCCCAGAGTTACCTTACATTAAAATTGATGCTAAAACGTATTTGCTGGATAAATCGATGAATGAAGCAAATTATCGGTACAAGGTTTTAACGGTTAATGTGGCATTTTTGAGAAAACATCTGCAAAAGGATAAATACTCGTTAAATCTGCACAAGCTTGAATTGCCGGAAAAATATCCCTTAAAATTCCGGAAATATCTGAAATTTGCGACCGAAAATCAGAGCGAATCCAAGTTCCTGCACGCGCTGGCATCAGAAGTTATTGAAAAAATTAATCCTGCGGAAAAAAATCTAACAGATATTATTGTTATTACAGCACTGAAAATCCTGCGGGAAGCAACATTTTTCAACGTTTCTGCATCAGGCATTGTCGATGATGTAACGGGTGAAGATTGGCAGCGATACAACGGCAGATTCGGCGACAGCTACAATTCGGCAATCAAAGGGAATTCGGTCGGGAAAAAATATGCGTTTTCTGACTCCCATCTTTTCTTACGCAGATTCATCGATTTGCTCCGAATTCTCAACGTTCCCGCACGCCTTGCATGGGTAAAATCGTATCCAGTGGTTCAGTGGTGGGCAAAAACAGCAGCTTCTGATGGGCGTTGGCTGAACACCGATGCAATCCGGATGTTGAGCGAAGGTGATGCCGATTCATGGAACCCGAAAGAGCTTCACAACGTGCCAATGGAAGACATCACGTTGGCTTGTACGCATAAGGATTTTTTAGCATATTTCGATTGGAAGTCTGATTTTAGCGGTCTTTGGGCGCAAAATTATGAGACAGAAGCTTTTTTTCTGCATAATGATGAAGGGCTGATGGATGCGAAGTTCAGCATGGCGAATTTCGAGAAACGGGGCTTAATTGCAGGTCGAATTGAGAATTATACTTCGAAGGAAAATGAGTCGATTTTCAGTTTTTCCAGGCGCAGTTACGAGGTGTTCGACCTGGGTGTGAATATTTCGCTTGCCAATAAAAAGGACGGGAATCCGATAAAATTCTATGTCCCTGTGCCTGCGGATACAGAGTTTGTTGAGGTTGTGGATGTAAAATTCTTCTGCAGCGAGAAATCATGGATAAAATCCATTGAAACCATCGAGAAATCGCTTCCCGATGCTGATAAAAACGTGAATCCTGATACAAACGAGAAATCGCATCCAAAAACCAACGAAAAAATCAAACTACTGTGCTTGACCATCCTCCCCAAATAATTCCAGCAATAAACTGCTTTTAACAACTGCTAGTATTCTTCGCTCTCGTCTTCGTCAATATCCTGAGGTTGAATAATCCAGCGGAAACCGACCTGTTTAAATCCGCGTAATGGATTCATCGCAATCCTGCGCGTTGTCGTTCCCGGACCACCCAAAATCTCGCCTGAACCCCGACAAACAAAGTGCGACCACTGATCATTATCCCCATGTGCAAAAAACTCATAAACATCCGCAGGTTCAGGGTCCCCGTTCGTTGTCTCCTGATAAACCTGCATTGAAAGCGGAGTCTGGCTTTGGAAACGATTGAAGTAGATTTCATTGGGATTGAACCGGTCTTTAGTCCATTGCCAGCCGAAACCCACAAGCGTTTCAAGCCGATTCTCCGGGTCATCATTTACCTTCCTCGCAGTATCTCTGAGCAATTTCTTATATCGAACCGCATCCTGAAAGTAAAAACCTTCGAGCGAACGCGACTGATTGCCGAAATATGCCGAGAAATCCTTAATGGGGTTACGAAAATCCTCAGCACTTACCGGTTCGTAATGCTCCGGCTCCCACGGGAACAAACTTTTGTCGAAAATATTAACAGTCATCTTGAAATCAGGAGTTATTTCATAACCGTCCTGAGGCCAGGAAGCAGCGCGTTCATACTCGCCTTCGCTTGGCAACGTAACAATATATTCGTCCTCAATAACCTGCGTAAGCCAGCTTGTGTACGCGATTGCTTCAAATAATGTTATTCCCCAAAGAGGTTTCAGCTCCCACGGAACCTGAGCAACTTTCATACTGTGTTTTTTCAAACCTTTGAAGCCCTTGATGCTTGCAGCTTTTTTCTTCGAGACATCTCCTCTGGTTTTCCAGAAACGAGGGAAAAATATCGAACGAATTTTCAATGTCTGTCCAGTTTCAAGAATCGAAACTTCGTTCCTGATACGCGCCAGCATATGATAAAGCTCGATATCAGACGGATTGTGCACAATTTGCTCGCACAGTTTCGGGTCGCTGTTATTCGTATAAAACTCCATAAGTATTCCACGGAGTTTGTCGAGATATTGAATAAAATTATCACGGAAATTGAGGAATCCTCCATCACGCTCAACAATTGTCGTTTGTACTTCCTCGACTTCTTCGTCAGAATAAAATGCCGGGAAAAATATCCTAAAACCCTTGTAAACATATTCGCAGGCATCGTACACAAGCTTTTCAGTGTAAAGCGGGTCGTTGGAAAAGCTCAATCTTTCCTCACCGTCACCCTCGCGTTTAAAAGGAAGTTTACACAATCGATAAACTTCAAATTTATATGACCGGATAAATGCCTGTATCGCATTTTCGCAGTCGCCGTAGAACTCGCTCCAGCTTTTTTCCGTGCTGCTGTAAACACTCACTTCATCATTGGTCAACATCTTATAAAATACCGAGCCGATTCGTGCAGTCTCCCATGCATGTTCCCACAATTCTGGCAATTCGACAAAATATTCTTCCTCAGCATCTATATGTTCTGGTACAGGTGCATCCAGAAAATCAAGATATTCCTGGTTTGTAACCATGGAACGACTCATATGAAAATGAGGTACTGTAACCCATTTTGCGGGAGTAGGATGAATCACAGAGCCGATTCCCAGATTCTTTTCATTGTCAACAGCCTTAATATAATCTCTGAGTTTGTCATATTGTGCACCAAGACAAAACACGGAGCTTGGAAACTCTACTGCATTATCAAAGAATTGTTCGTTAGAGATGTTGTGACCTTTTAACATAATCAAAAACTCCGGTATCGAAATTGAAATTTTGTTCAATTATATGTTATCTTTTTTCATGAATGTATGCACAGAATTTTTTTGACTGTTTTTTTTAACCGCCTAAAAATTGAAGCAAGAAAAATAATTTGTGAAAATTAACATATTTCATTCATAATATTGTTGATTTATTTTCAACGTTGGTATAAAGTTTGCTGTTTTCCGATTTCGGAATTTTAAATATATGGAGTAAACGATGAAAGTTAAGGCGTCTGTACGCAGAATCTGTGAAAATTGCAAAATCATCAAAAGAAACGGAGTTGTCCGTGTGATTTGCACCAATCCCAGACACAAGCAAAGACAGGGGTAACAAAGACGTTCTGTTTTTTTACTTCATTGTCAGTAAGATTCAAGTGTTATTTGACATGTTGATTGTGTTGTAAAATTAACCAGCAATGCTGGCACAGACTTTCTGCCAACATCAGAATATTCTAACAAGACAGAAAAACACCAATCAATCTAAAGAGTCGAAAAAAATAGAAGGAGTGATATATGCCTCGTATTGTTGGTATCGACATACCGAACGAGAAAAAAGTATGGATCAGCCTGAGCTATATCCAGGGTATCGGACGCACAACATCCATTAAAATGCTCAAAGAATTGGGCATTGATGGCGACAAACGCTCGAAAGACCTGACCGAAGA
>JAIOTL010000444.1 GCA_021106775.1 Planctomycetota bacterium
AAGCTGTTCAAGTTTTTCAGGATATTTGCCTGTTCTAAGCTTGTAATAAAAAACAGCATTGAAAATCATTTTGACATTATCTTTAGCAAGGACAACCTTTACTTGTTCTTCCAACAAACCACTGGTTTCCTTACCTCTGTATTCGAAATTCAAAAATAAATCGATAAGCCATTTCCCATCAACTAAAACCATCTGATAATCCTGTTCTTCATCCTGGTATTTTTCTTCATTTTCGACATTTGAAAATACTTTCATCGACGTGTAAATCTGATAAACACTCGAATTCAAGCACTTATAACTGGTTATTTCCCAGTCTTTAACAAAAACATTTTCACCGAGTTCTTCTCTCATATCCTTAAAATCTTCAGTAAGCTCATTTTTAAGTTTCTCCAATTCCGAAGATTCCATATAAAGCAAGGAAATTATTCCATCTACATCAGTTTCATTCAGTGCGGTAACAAAATTTTCAAACACTTGTTTGATTTTCAGCTTGGTCTCAGCATCATCGGCAGGTTGTTCTTTTTTGCTTCCATAAAGCCCAAATAAGTCCATGACCCAGCGTCCGTCAAGCATTAAACAATTAAATTGTTGGTCAACTTCTTCCCAATCATCACCGGAATTTGCCAAAAACTCAACATCAACAAGTGCTCTGTCTCCTTTGATGTCAATACTCTCGAACTTTACATCCTTTACCAATGGTTTATCATCATCGCCTGCTTCCTCAATGAGCATCTCAACGAATTCCTCAAGTTTTTTCAGATATTTGTCAGCCGGCATATAAATGAATACTGCAAGCTTCTCAACATTCCTCTCATTTACGACCTCGAACATTGATTCTATGGTCTTTTGCAGCATCTCCTTCGATTTTATTGTTTCTTCCGTTGCTGGCGGTGGTTCAACATAATCTTTGTCGTAGAGCTCAAACATGTCGATATACCAGCATTTATCAATCTTCACACATTCGATTTCGTCCTTTTCTTTCTTCCAATCACCATCATCAAACACCATTATTTCAACTTCAACAATTGCAACATTTTCATCAATTTCAATGTTCAAAAGCTTCCAGTCTTTTACATAAACATCAGTTTCTTCACCAGCATTCTCAATTACTTCTTCTATCCACTCCCTTATCTGCTTCTTGTAAACTTCTTCTTTGCCCTTGGGTAAATAAACATATTCAGAGATTTCATCTACATCCGTCTTGTTTACAGCTTCACAAAACGAATCGAACAACGCTCTGATTTCATCTTCTTCAGGTGCTTTTTCTCCTTTGATTTCAGGTTTCAACTTCTCAGCAAAGTATTTTTCCAGAAGTTTTTCAAGGCGTTTGTTTTCAGCTTTCAGCTCATCGATTTCGTTTTTCAACTCTTCGATTGTTTTTTCGAGTTCAGCAATTATTTTCTGCTCTTTCCCATCATCAGGCACTTCCGAAGGTTTTTCAGGAATTTCGTAAAAATCATAAACATCAACGACCCAACCTCTTTCCTGTTTTACACAGATAAACTCCAATTCCTCCTCAAACCACTCGCCATCCTCAAGATAGTTGTACTTTACAGTTACACCCGCATATTCATCTTCAAGTGTGTAAGTTAAAACCTTCCAATCCCTGAAAGTTTTCTCCTCCTTGCTGTTCCGACTCTTTTTCAGCTCAGCGAAATACGTTTTAACATTCGTTGTATATTCTTCAGCAGAATCGATGGGCAGAAAAATCGATTCGATGAATTTTTTAGTGTTAAGCGTGTTGGACGCATTGAAAAATTTCGTGAAAAGCTCCTCGAAAATCTTGCGTTCAGCATCGGGTTCGTCATCGTCCTCAGGTTCAGGCAGTTTCTCAGCTTCTTTGCCGTCGCCAGGAACTTTCTTCGGTTCTTCGTCAGGTTTTTTCTCCGCTGGTTTCAATTCGTCATACTCAACTGCACTAAAATCCTTTGTCCATTTGTTTTCACGTTCATCATAAATTAAACATCCCTTTTTCGGACCTTTGCCCGATGTTCCACCCTTGCTACCCATATTCGCCAGGCAGATTATCTCGAAGAAATTGCCATCTTTATACGAAAAAGTCCGATACCAGAAATCGTCAGCATCAAAATACTGCAGTTCATTAAAAGCAGTCGTTTCAAATTTGATTTTACCCAAAATCTCAGAGAGTTTTTTCCACTCGTACGAAAAAATATCCGGCAATTCACCTTTATTCTTTGCTTTGTGTATCCCAATCGCGCTTCTAACTGCTCCAAGCGCAGTTTTTGCTTCCTTCCAGAACATCTTCTGCATCGTCTTCTCAAGACTGTAAACGCCGAAAACATCAATCAGCCACGCGCCATCAACCTCGATAACCAGCATCTTCCGCTTTACATCCTTATCCAAACCGTTGTAATCCTCGATTATGTACGTAACTTTATAAATCCCCTCCTGCTGAGTACTTATTTCCAACACTTTCGGGTCTTTCAAAGGTTTTTCCACATCCTTGTATTTTATTTCGAATGCTTCCATCGTCTGTATGAAATTCGCGTCAATTTTCTTCTGAATATCTTCGTTCGACGCATAAAAACAGCTCAAAAGCTTCTCAATGTCGCGGGCGTTAAAGCTGTCGACAAATTTCTGAAGCACTTTCGCAATCTGCTTCTCAATCTCCTTGCTGATTTCATCTTTTGGTTCTGGCTTTTCAGTTTTTTCAGTTTTTTCAGGTTTTTCCTCTGGTTTAACCTTTTCCTCAACTTTTGCTGATTTCTTGAAACCATCAAACCTTACCGCCTTATAATCTTCGCTGAAGTTGTCTTTTTCCGAATCATACATCTTCCAGCCTTTACCCGGACCTTTTCCTGAACTGCCGCCCTTTTCACCTATCCAGGCAACGCAAATTACGCGGAATTGCAGCTCATCATCGATTGTACGGGTAATGTAATAGAAATCATCAAGGTCGAAATTTTCCAAATCAGTTAACTCAGCTGAATCAAGCTCAATCGCCCCTAAAATATGCGAAATCGGCTTCCAAACATCTGATGCAAGAGCACCCAAACCCTTTGATTTCTCAGAAAATACCGCTAATGCATCGATTATTTGCTCCAATGCAGACCCAGCTTCATACCAGATTTCCTCAACGCTTTTTATTTTGTAGATTTTATAAATGTCAATTTTCCATTTGCCGTCAATCTTCACAAGGTCAAGAACGTTTTCTTTTGTGCTCCATCTTTTATAATCGAGGTTATAAAAATCGCTCTTGTACGTTACTTTTACGGTATTTTCCTCAAGCACAAGTGCAACAAGCTTGAACTTTCTCAGAAACTCCTGCTCTCCGAACATTTTCTTCATCACTTCCATCTGAGAAGAAGCTGTTCTCTTGAAATCTGCAAGTCTATCCTCAGGAATATAGTAAAACTCAAGCGATTTCTCGATTTCATAGGAATTGACCGCCTTAAAATATTCCGCGAAAAACTCCTCAATCTCATTCGAATCAGCAATAACCTTCAAATGTTTTTCAATATCTTCTAGTTTTATTTCGTCTGAGTTAATCCAAGACCAATTATCAACATTGTCTACCAAAGTCTCAAAATCCCCGTCAGGACCAGCTGACCAAAGGTCATATAATTTTCTATTATGCGCACCTTCCTTGTGTTTCTTACCCTTCCAGGACTGATAACGCATCGGATTTCCCCAAGCATCTACAAGCTGATATGGCTCATTGTCTGTAAGATTATTGTCATTAAATTGATAAAAACCATTATCTCTCAATTGTTCAACAAGGTTTGAAGTTCCATTGCCATCTTCTTCTTCACTGGCTTCTGGAAACCTGCCGAACGGTTCTTTGTATGCATAATCCTTCAATGGTTGGTCTAGATTTTTTATTAACTTATAAGTAATAAAAATTTTCATTGCAGTTGCTTTTAGCTTTGCTTCCGCTGATTTTTTCTCGGCATCAGCGTTTTTTGCTTCTTCGCTTGCTTGATTCTTCGCAGCTTCCTTTTCCTTAAGAAGCCTTTCCATTTCCTTCTCAAGCTCTTTCTCACGTTCTGGGTCTTGTGCGAAGGCGAAACCTGTTAGTACGAAAAGAATCAGCATTAATGCCAAAAATCTGGTTTTCATCGAAATCTCCTGATATATTTTTTTCTGCTTGTTTTATACGAAAAGTAAAACACGGTGTTAAAGCTCAATTTTACCAAAAAATGATGGAAGACATTAGAAATATTGTTTTTGTCATTCAGAACAAGGCAAAGGCATCAATTTAGCGTAGTTAGCGTTTTGCAGGCGTCAGCCAAAGTGAAAATGTGTACGAACCTATTCTTTTGCTAAGAAATCGATTTAGCATCAAATATGGACGAACAGCAATAATACAACTGCTTGTGTAGAGCCATTCCCCAGCTACACGCCCCCTTTCCGACATTACAAACACCCATTCACCAGAACAGCCATCCATTGCTGTCATTGCCAAGTGTTGCCTGAGGTTCTCGTAGGCAACAGGCAGAATCCTCAAATATTGTGGTTTCGAGAACCTCAACCACCGGCAGGACTTTTGGTGGTTTCGACTCCGCTCAACCACCGGTTCGACAGAAAACCTTGTCATTGCGAGGAAAGAGCGAAGCGACTGACGTGGCAATCTCAGGAGTTATTGATGATTCGCAAACACACTGTCGATTTACATTCATCATAAATCGATGTTCATTCTTCGCTATCTCTGACAGAAATTGATAAATGTTATCCAGAATTTACTATGCACCCGCAACCTCGCAGAGTCTCCGAGATTGCGACGGTCGTTTCACTCCCTCGCAATGAATACGGAGTGGTTCGAACATTCATCTCAGAATGACATCGGGATTTTTTTCATCCTCAACCTTACGGAGTCATTGAGATTATCACGCTACGCTTAGAATACAACAGGGCTTTTGCTTGTTACTTTTTAGCTTTTTTGTAAAATTCCTTCTGCTTTTCGTAACGCTCTTTAGACCAATTTTCGACCTTAACCTGTTCTTTTTCAGGATACTCAATCACGTAGGTGTAATTAATCACAGACTTTTTACTTGGAGCAATCTTCAAGGTCCAGAACAATCTCCCTAACTCATCGGGCTTCGATGCAGGCGTAATCACAGGAAGTTTGACCTTGACTTCATCTGTCCAGCTCACAGGAATTGAGTCCATAATCTTCACCTCAACCTCTTTATCGAAGAAGCTTTCAACTGTTATCCGCATCTCGCGGGTTAGCAGGTTCGACGAACGGAAACTCTTTTTATCAGGAGCTTCAGTGAGAACCTTTATAACATCACGTTTTATCTTGAGTTCGTTGACTGTGCCGAAGAAAACCTCAAATTTATCACCGGGCGCAACAGGTGCCATGTCCCATTTGCCGACGAACTTAGAATCAACGAAAATGTTCATTTCGCCTTCGAGAAGCGGAGTTTTCGAAGTATTAACAAGGTTTGCGTGATAATAAACAAACGGCGAAATTGCTGGTCGCGCGAAATAATCCATCTCTGCATCAAATTCATCAAGATTCAGCATTGTTCTGTGCGGACGCGAATCCCCCTTTATCGTCCGTTTTTCCTCAAGTTGAAACACAATTGTCCCCAGCAAACGTGACAGTTTACCAGTAAAATACGACCGACTCTGCTGCCCCCAGTCATTTAATTTTCTATACATTTGCTGTTTTGTTTGCATATCATTCTGAGCTAAAAATCGGGCATTCTGACGCTGTTCCACGCTATATTCCTGAATACTTTCTTCAATTGCCCATTCGCCAAGATGAACAACACGCGGCAGAAACATTGGCAATGCAACGGTTGCGGTTGCTTCTGCTGTCGAAAGTGTCAATTCAACATTTTCCCAGTTTTCACCTGTGTTCTGCGTAATTACGCCGTAGCTGATGATTTCGACCTTTTTCTTCGCATCAAGGTAACGCACGTCGTAAGAAGGTTTCCAGCTTGCGTCGGGTGTGATGTATGACATTATCAACGAAACTTTTTCCACTGCTGGTGCTGTCATCCTGATAATAAGATTTTTCTGATGCGAAGGATAACGCTGCCCAAGTTCGCGCATTTCCTTGTCAACCTTAGTAATTTCTGACCTTACGTCGCGAATTCTTTTGTCAACCAGATTGATTTCCTCGCTGGCGGTCTTAATCGTATCCCGCACAAAAATCATCATTTCCTTGAGCTTCTTGACATCGTTTGACATATTTTCGCTGTTTTTCATCTGAGTTATTACGCTGTTTGCAAAATCAATCTCCGCCTGATGCCCTGATCTCTCTGAACCCAGCATTTTAATCTGGTCATCAAGGTCGACCTTCTTTTTCAAAAAAGTTTTGGTTTCAGCCTCGATAAGACGAAATGTGGATTCAGTCTGAATGTCGATGCCTGAGATACGGGCTTTCGGCGCACCTTCAAACAATACGCGCACGGAATCGTCGATAAGCCTTGTCGAGAAACCCTCGAAAACAACTGCTTGCTCTCCTTTTTTCAGAGCGACTTCGGCTTGCTTGTAAATTCTTGCACCTCGGACAAAAACCGTTACCGCAGAAATCTCAGCCGTCGCCAAAACCTTCGGTGCTTCCTTCGCTTTTACGGGATTTTCACCCATAAACAGACTCAGAACAATAACCAAGAACACAAAAAGTGACAACTTTTTCATGCTTTTCCCTCCGATAATGGAAAAAAGTTTAGTTTCAGAATAGATGCGTATTATTAATGTAATCAACTACGAAATTATTGACAAATTTTTTTTTGACCACGCTTAGAACGGACAAACGTAAACCGTTGATTAAACTATCAAGAATTAAAAACGTTGGCGTATATATGGAATTTCAGCATAAATTTCGTGAACTAAATAAACTTTTTGTTAGAATGACACAAATTTTTACTGAGAGCAGGCAAACCTGCTTTTTCTCACAGCATTGTCAGTAGGACTCAAGTGATATTTGACCTATTGTCATTGTCAAAAACACAAACCAGCAAGGCTGGGAGGATGCACACATGCATGAAGTAGATAAACGTACAATCTTTGAGAAGACTAGTCTTGGGAAACGCGCGACAATAATGCCGAAAGCGGATTTTGAATATCAAAACCTTGATTCATTAATACCAAGAGAATACCAGAGGGCAGAAAAAGTCGGGCTTCCAGAGCTTTCCGAAATTGAAATTATGAGACATTTCAACAATCTTGCATGTAAAAACATGGGTGTTGATACAAATTTCTACCCCCTCGGTTCATGCACGATGAAATACAATCCGCGCATCAATGAAAAAATCGCGACAATACCCGCCTTTACAGCCACGCACCCGTATCAGCCTTTTGAATCTGTACAGGGAATGCTACGCTGGATGCATGAATTACAAGACATGTTTAGCGAAATTGCCGGTCTTGACGCATGTACGCTTGCACCTGCTGCCGGTGCTCACGGCGAACTCGCAGGATTGATGCTCATAAAAGCATATCACAAACATAATAACGACGAAAAACGTTCGAAAATTCTTATTCCCGACAGTGCGCACGGTACAAATCCGGCAAGCGTTGTTCTTGCGGGGATGAAGCCGATTGAATTGAAATCAGGCACTAACGGCAAAATCGACCTTGAAGACCTCAAGAGCAAGCTTGATGATACTGTCGCAGGCATGATGGTTACAAACCCGAACACTCTCGGACTCTTTGAAACAGAGATTGCATCGGTTGCCCAGATGCTGCACAATGCCGGAGCAATGCTTTACATGGACGGCGCGAACATGAACGCACTTTCAGGAATCGCACGTCCGGGTGATTTCGGCGTGGATGTTATGCATTACAATGTGCATAAAACCTGGTCAACTCCGCATGGCGGCGGCGGTCCTGGCGGTGGTCCTGTTGCATGTGTAACATTGCTTGAGCCTTTTCTCCCGATTCCGAGAATTATTCAAGATGAGGAGAATGGTTACCGTTTCAGCGAGAAAAATTTCCCACTTAGTATCGGCAGAATCAAACAATTTTATGGAAATATCGGTGTTCTGCTGAAATCGTATGTTTATCTGAAAACCCTTGGCAGTGAAGGTGTCAAAAACATGTCGGAAATGGCGGTTCTCAACGCAAATTATCTCCGCGTGCTGCTAAATAAATCATTTGACATACCTTTTGACGAGATTTGCTTACACGAAGCGGTTTTCACGGATAAAATTCAGAAGCAAAATCACGTTACAACTAAGGATATCGGTAAACGTCTGCTTGATTTTGGCTTCCATGCTCCTACGACTTATTTCCCGTTGATTGTGCACGGCGCGCTGATGATCGAGCCAACAGAGACCGAAAGCAAAGACACAATCGAACGTTTTGTTGATGCAATGCACAAAATTGCTGAGGAAGCAAAAACAAACCCGGAAATCGTCAAGACAGCACCGCATAATTGCCCGGTTAAACGCGTTGACGACGTTCGAGCGACAAAAATTCCCATTGTGAAATATGAAGATATAACAGAAGAATTTTAAAATTATGCGAAAACGTAATATTCTTTGTTTATCATCAATGGATATTTGTAAACGTATAATATTTTGTATGTCATTCCTGCGAAAGCATGAAACCAGTATTTATGAAGTTTTCTTGTATTCGCTGGATTCCCAATCAAGTTGGGAATGACAAAACATTTTTATGCAATTTCAAGACAATGAACAACCAAGGATTAGTAAAACGGAGGAAAAATGTCTGACATAGTTCAATTTTTCATAGATAAATTCAGAGAATTGCTGAGCAACACCGATATTCTACCGAGTTATTATCGCCCAAGAACCTACCGAAATTCTGCTGTTCGTTTCCGCGACTGCTCAATAGATGAATTCGAAGAGCGTAGAGATATTTTGATTAACGATTCAGGATTGAATGTATTTCTGTTTCCTGCGAATAAAATCCCCGGCTGTGATCTCCTTTCGGATTCGGGCACAACGACGATGACGATGCAGCAGTGGGCGGAGCTTTTTATGGGTGATGAATCCTATGGCACAAACGAAGGTTTTCAGGAGTTGAAACTTCAGATACTCGAAACGTTCGGACAAGCCTGGTGTCAGAAAAATAAAACACGCGAAAACATGTTCATCTTTCATCAGGGGCGTTCTGCGGAATTTGCTCTTTTCTCAAACCTTGCGAAAGTCCTGGCGAAAAAGGAAAAGAAAAATACGACTCTCTCATCGGAGCTGCCTGAGGATTTACACGGGTTAATCAGCAAGAAGCTTGAGGATAATCCGAACGCATATTACATAATTCCGAATAACGCACATTTTGATACGACTGAAGCAAACATTGCCAACAGCCAGTTTCTGCCGTTGAATTTGCCGTGCAAAAAACACATGACGGGCGATGAAAGCTGTAAATTCCGCGGAAATATCAATTTAGATGCTTTGCGTGCACTTCTAACCCATGAACGCGACCGCATTCCGATGATTTACCTGACAATTACGAATAATACCGGTGGCGGACAGCCTGTTGCGCTTGAAAATATCAAGGCTGTGCGTGCTTTGTCACGGGAATTCAACGTGCCGTTTTTCTTCGACGCATGCAGATTTTCGGAAAACGCCTGGTACATCAAGAATAACGAGCCGGTTTTCGCTGACAAGAGCATCCAGGAGATTGTTCACGACGAATTCGAGCAAGTTGACGGATTTCACATCAGCTTAAAGAAAGACGGACTCGTGAACATGGGTGGCGCGATAATTATTCGCGAGGACGGGCTTTTTCCGCAGATTTTTCCGCAAATGCAAGGAGCGATAACTGACCACCAAATACTAATTGAAGGGCATCCGACATACGGCGGATTGACAGGAAGGGACATAAAAGCACTCATTCAGGGACTGAAACAGGTCGTAAATCAGAATTATCTTGACTCACGTATTGGTCAGGTTCAGCGATCCGGGCAGAAACTCAGCGATTTAGGCATCCCGATTATCAACCCAGTTGGCGGCCATGCAGTTTACCTCAACATGGATATATTCCACGTGGTTGTTGAGTGCAAAGACGAAGATTACAAGGGACTTTCGTTTCGTGCACCTCTGATGATTGCCGGTCTAAGGATTTATGAACTTCGTA
>JAIOTL010000196.1 GCA_021106775.1 Planctomycetota bacterium
TCAAGCCAAGTGCGGAAACATAGGCAAAATTCTCAGCTTCTTCAATCTTTGCACTGTCCTGAACAGCATCAACCTCATCAAGTATTGATTTCGCCTGATAAAACAATTGCCACAGAAACTCCAAATCCTTCAATGCCGGTAATTTCTTCTTTGGAGCTTTCTGCATCTGCCACCAGGAGAAATATTTTTCAGTTTTTTCCTTGTCCCAGCATTCAAGGCAAGAATCTACACGCTGATAATCTGCTTGTTCGGTATTTTCATTTTTTTCATCGCCTGAATCGGTTTGGTTGTTTGAATCTTCGATGCCAGCGCTTCTTAATGCTGACATGAAAAACTCAAGTTCATTGAATTCATGCATGCAAATCATACAAATTTTCGATGCCGTGCTGAATTTGTAATCCATCATTCACTCCCACTCCACTATTTCAAAGCCTTGAGAAGTTTTTCCGCATCGCTGCTTTTCGGATGCTCTTTGTAACTTTTCGCAAGTATCGTTAAATACTCTTTCGCTTTGTCATTCACTTTATATTTTATAAAATATTCACTCAATTCCCACAAACAATCTCCGACATAAATGTTCGACGACTGACCTTTTATCAGAATTTTTGCCTGCACCTGCGCTTTAGATATCTGACCGTCCGCAAGCAGAGTCTTGATTTCCCAATATGCCAGATCGCTGTCAATATAGCTCATGGGATTTCTTTTTCGCCAGTCGTTTACGAGAGATACAGCGTTTGTAGAATGTCCGAGCCGAATATAATTGTCGATTCTAAGCCGCCAATCAGCCATCAGTAAATCGTCCACAGCATTGTTTTGAATACCCGCTTTTGCAAAAGCTTCGTAGTTTTTCTTTGCTTCCTCAAGATTTCCGGTTAATCGGTTAAGGTCGCCGAATGTTAAATATAAGTCTTTTTTCTGAAACACGGATAATTTCTCGATATTTTTCTCAAGCTCTTGCAGTAATTCTGTCGCTTTATTGGTTTGTTCAAAGGCTTTGAATAGAAGTTCCGCGGTTTTCAACTTGAGTGAGAATAATACAACTGATGATTTTGATAATGTTTGTGCATTTGCAAGTGCATCAAAGCAATTATTAAGGTCTTTTGCGATGTAAGCTTCGAGTTCTGCAAGTTCGATGTAAATTAACGGTTTCTCATAATCGGTAAAACTTTCGATGTGTTTGACAATCATTCTGAGTGCTTTCAGTTTTCCAGCTTCATTGTTGATCATGTCAACGACAGCGTAGAAATTTCGCAGCCCTTCTGTGTTGATTTTGCTGAGGTCATAATCCTTTATCTGCTGATAAAAGTATTTTGCGGAATTTTCATTGAAGCGTGAATTCTGGTCCCAAATCGGCAATATTTTTACTTTTATTGTCTGCGAAACAACTGTTTTTTTGTTTGCTACAACTTTCAGCTCAACTTCATAAATCCCACCTGTGAGAAACACATGAGTTGCCTGAGAACCTGTGCCAGTGTTACCGTTGCCGAAATCCCATTCGAATTCGTATTTCCCGACAATGTTTTTTGCACCATGAATTCTTGCTGTGCAATGAAGCTTGACAATTGCATCGCTCTCGGACATGTAAAGATCACTCAGCGGAATGTGAGTGAAATCCACGACGATTTTTTGCCCTTTAATTTCTAGTTTTTTCGTAACACCCTCGACAAAACCACCGAAATACCTGGGTGGAATGAGGAAAGTTTCTCCTTGCTCAAGCTCATCATTGATTTTCGAGGGTAATCGCCAGCCAGCAACACATGCCTGGTCTGCGGTACTTTCAACATGATAATAATCGAAGCGATGCTTGCCTTTGCTGAGTTTAACAGTGCCGAAATGTTGACCGTAAACCCCGCTGTGTGCCGTGTGCAGTCCTGCCCATTGCACAACCATTTTCCCGTCAATTAACAGGAAACTTGCATCATCCGATGCAGTATAAAACTTGTATTTGCCGTTTTCGGGACATTCCAGCCAGCCGTAATAATGTGAAAGATAATTATCACTTGGTCCGAAACGATTGAATCTCTCCTGAACCTTCAGATGAACGGTTCTGCCGTAGATTTTCTTGCTTTTCGCAAATAATTCCTGAGTTTGCTGCCATGAGTCGAAGTCTCCTTCGGGTTTTTCCCACGTTTCGAGATATAAACCGAATTCTGGTTCGAAAATAATCGATTTCTCAACTTTTTTGGCGTTTTTATTGCCCCAATAAACGTACACACTTTCTTTTGTGCCAAGTTCGCAGATTATCTCGATTCTATCGCTTTCGTCGAACCAAACTATTTTCGATTTCAGGACTTTGCCGTTTTCGTCAACAACTCGAACATCTCGCGCATCTGCAAACGTTCTGCCTGGGACATTGAGAAAAACGCGACCGCCTGTGCTTTCTGCGAATCTTTGACCAGCACGCTCAAATGAAATCTGACGTCGATATTGCCAGTCAGCATCCCACCAACCGGCTGCGTACATTGTTTTCGACAATATCAGCAAAAATATAAGCGAATATATTTTAATTGAGAAAATCTTCATATCAGCACTCAATATTTAATGAAACTACTTAATATTACACTAAAGATAACTTATAGTACTGAAAGAAATGATTTTCATCGCTTTGATGCATCGGAGAAATAATGATTGAGAGAGTGTCCGAGAAGCTTTTGTTGAAACTTCGAAATGCTGAATTCATAGCATTCGACAACGATGGAACTTTGCTCAATAGTCAGGAATTCAGCTATGATGCGTTTGTAAAAGCCTGGAAAATACTTGATGCAGAGCACAATTTCGATTTCACAATGCCGACGCTTCAGAATTTCCTCAGTTTAATCGGGCTTCCCTGGTACGAGTTTTTTATAAAGCTTCTTCCAGAAAAGTATCATCATTTAGCACAAAATTTGCATTCAGAGATAGCAAAACACGAGCTTCACGCATTAAACATCGGCATGGGGAAGCTTTTTCCGGGCATTATCGAAATGCTGACCGTTTTGAAGAGACGCGGATTTCCTATGATCGTTACCAGCAACGCTTCAAACGAATATTTTCATGCATGCGTCAAAAATCTTAATTATAAAGACTATTTTACAGGTTGTTACTGTGTGGGTGAAACCCGATTGCACAAAGGTGAGATACTCCGGGAAGCAATGCTGAAACACGGATTCAAGCATGGGGTAATAATTGGTGACCGGAAAAACGACATTGATGCTGGGAAATTCAACGATATATTGACAATCGGCGTAACGTACGGATACGGTGAATCGGAAGAACTTGCTGATGCTGATTTGATACTCAGCAATCCAGAGGACATAATCTATGTATTTTGACTGTCAACATCCGAGACAGTACAACCGATATGCAATTCCTGATGATTTGCTTTACTTGTGGGATTGAGGGCGATAATTATCTGCTTTGCTGCATCACGGAAAAATTCCATTAGCTTTTCTTTGTCGCAATCTTTATAAGTCGATTCATCGAAAATTGCTTCGATTAAGTCGATACTATGCTGAGATGCTTCGATTCTGGCAGACTTCAGAAACTTGTGCAAGGCAGCCTTTGAAGCACAGTAAGCAGCACTTTGCACAACATTCTGATTGAACTTGTTAGTATTTATCACAACAATTTTCGAGTTTTCATTCATGTAAGACATAGCATATTTGATGAACAAAAACGGTGCTGTCAGGTTAATCAGCAGATGATTCTGCCATTCCACCCAGTTTGTATCCACAATCTTTTTATTAACATTAAAATCCAAATTAAGTACGAGAACGTTGATTTCTTTGAACTTCTCGCGAAGTGAAATAAACTGGCTCTTGACTTCATCAGGTTTTGTCGGATTGATGCAAGTGAAAAATGCTTTGTGCTGTTGAGATACAAGGCGTTTAGCAGCTTCTTTGAGAACCGATTCATTCATTCCCGCCAGTATCACTTGAGCACCCATTTCCGCGCCGATCTGGGAAATGTCAAGCCCCAACTGGTTTTCCGCCCCTACAACAAAGAAAACTTTATCTTTTAGAAATAACAGAGAATCAGCATTATTATTTTCAGAATTCGATTCAGTCATATCAACACCGTATTAAAATATTATTTATTTTACAAATTTTAGTAAGACATTGAATTAATTAAAGGAATTATTTAATGTAATCAATTATATATATTTGTGTCATATGCATGAAACGCGAAAAGGATGACAGGTAAAGCGGACTTTCCGCCTTTTTTTCACTACATCGGCAAAAGAAAGCATGTTTACATGCCCTATTGACAGTATTGGAAACTTAAACCATCAAGGATGGCTGATGAACAAAGGTTTTACATTAATCGAGATAATGGTATCGCTGTTTATTCTCACTGCGGGCATGACAGGGATTCTGTCGCTTTTTTTAACAGGTTCCGCCATTAGTCAATATTCGGTGAACTCAATCGAAGCAGCATCTTTGCTTGACGAAGTTTTGGCGGATTTGGCAGCAAATTATAAATCGAAGTATTTTCTGCCGAACAACCAGATTCAGGGATATCCAGCAAAGTATGAGGAATTGAACTCAGGAAACGTTGACAACATGGACATTGCATTGATTCCGCAAGGCTGGGCTGGAACTTCTGGCGAATTGATGCATCCAACGTTCGATTATCCTGAAACCGCCTCAAGAACGGGTCTTTTGCGAAAAGGGATGACGTATTCGATTTATTACCGACCGCTTCCCAACACCCGAAATTTCCTGACGAAGGAGATTCAATGCGTGCTGGCGGAGGTTTCGGTGAAATGGCGCAGCAAGGGAAAAGAGGAATATATTGTTGGACATCAGGTTGTGTTCATCAAGTGAATCGGCAGCTTTTAGATTCTCAGCTTTTGGACATGAAATTGAAAATTTGGGAAAAGTACATAAATGTGTTACAATAACATAAAAATAGATTAAAGGAGTCGTGATGAAAAGGACAGTTTTAACACTCTTGGCAATTGTGCTTGTGTTTGCATCATATGTCAGCGCAGAAACGATTAAACTTGCTGACGGTACAATTATTCAGGGAACCGTTATCAGCGGAGACGAAAAAGGTGTCGAGATAAAGCTCATCAAGAACAAAGCGATTGTCAATTTCAATTGGAATCAGCTCTCGGAGAAAGACAGAATCGAAATCCGTAAACGATACGGGCTTGAAATGCCTGATTATGACCTGTCTATCACGGTAATTGGTGATCGCATCGAAACTTTTACCGGTGATGCATATGTTGGTAAAATCGAAAGCGAAGATTCAACAAGAGTTGTGATGAACTGGCTCAACGAAGACGATGAAAAAGTCCGAAAACCTATTCAGAGAAAACACATTCGAGATATTTACCGTAACATCGCAATACCTGCGCACATTGTTATGCCAAAGGAAGAAGTTTACGAACTTATTCTCGAAAAACATCCGCCTGTAAATGCAAAAGATTTTTATCTTCTGGCATTGTATTGCAAAGAAATCGGGTTTTACGAAAAAGGAATCGAACACCTGGAAGATGCTGTTTCTATGGACCCGGAAATGGATTTAACCTGTGAAGAACTGAAGGTGAAACTTTTGAAATTGATTTCCGCAAACGAATTCAGGTTGTCAATCAATGATATCCAGACAATGATAAAAAGGAAAAAACTCGGTGAAGCATACATGAGAATCAGCGAACTTCAGAATGACAAAGAGATTAATAAAGATGAGGACTTGAAAAATATCATCGCAGAAATCAATATTGAATGGGAACTTGAAGCAACCGAATTTATTTCTAAAGAATGGTTTAAGGCGATTAAGAACTTAGCTTCGAAAAAAGCACGAGACCGTGAAATCAATCTCAATGCTGCAAGACAATACGCTTATGGGCAGATGGACAGAGACATTCAGGCAATTATTCTTGATGATTTAAACAAAGGACTTATTTTTGCTGAAGGTGTGAAAAGTCCGATAGATGCAAAATTAATTAACACTCTGTTCAAGAAACGGGATAAGAAAAAGTATTCCCCGATTAAAGTCGTGCTGAATGCTGAAGGTTTCAGGATTAAACTGTCAGGCTCGTCTTCAAATTCAAAAACTGCCAATTCTTCGAAAGATAGGGTTCAACAATTGAAGGATTTGTACGAAAAATATAAATCTGGAAAAATGAGTGACGAAGAAAAAGCAGATTTCCTCAAGAAATATGGAAAATACCTACCTGGTGCATCCAGAAACCGAAGCATCGATCCAGATGACTCAGAAATTTTGAAACAGGCTCGTGTTGACAGAAACGGAAGAGCAACCCGGGAAAATCCTGATACATCAAGAAGTGGCTCACCACCGTCGAATAATACTCCAAAGCCGAAAAAGAAACTCACAATCGACGAGGTTTGGGTGAAATCGAGTTCAACATCGCGAAAAGCGTATATCATTTACTTGTATTGCAAGAAGAAAAAGGAAATTACTCTCAAGACCGAAAAAATGAAGAACACTACGTACTTTGCTTGGTTTAACTAGCATTACAAGGCAATTTCAGCGTTTTCCAGCGTTATCCTTTGTTTTTTTGGGATGCAGTCAGTGTGTGTCATTGCGAGGAGAAGAAGAAGTCCAATCTAAGAATTGACAAAAACAAGGAAATTTACGGGGTGTGGACGATTTCGATGTTATCAACCTGAAAGAACCAGTCATATTGACCCGAATAATAAAACCGAACCTTCATGTCAGCGTTGCCAAGAGCATATTGGGAAATGTCATAGATTTTGTGCTGACCGTAATAAAAATTCTGCCAGTCAGTCAAATATTCAGCAATCAACCGCCATAAATTGCCATCAAAAACCTCGATTCGTGCTTTGTCAGCATAGCTGTTATTCTCGTATCGTTGAAAATTCCCATCAAGTTCTAAAAAGATATTACCCGATGTGTAAGCGGAACAGTCAATCGCAGGAGAAGTCAGAAATTCCTCGAGAGTAATGTTTGAGCCGGCTAGGTATGCGCTGCAAGATGCGCAATTTCCGCTTCCAGGCGTAAGATTCTCATCATGAGTACCATTTTCAAGAAACCATGTCTTATAAAAGTTTGTCCCACCAGTTCCACCGTCGGTAATCGTCCACGCAAAAGGGAAACTGCCTAAGCCGTCCCAATCCTCAGAAAATATGACATTTTTACTCAGGATTCCAGTTCCTTTGAGATGAACAATAGCTGGTGAATTCACATCATTGTATGCAATAATCAAATCTGCTTCAAAATTCCCAACAACCTCTGGCTCAAACTCAATCTCGATAGTTTTCAGGTCACCTGGAACAACAATATAAGGGGCTCTGCCAGATTTTATGCTGTATGCTTCCTTTCCTGAACCAGAGAAAATTATTGAAAGGATAGATAAATCAGCAGTGCCAGCATTAGTAATTTCAAGCGTTTTCACGACACTCGTATTAATTTTTACTCCGCTGAAATTAATGTTGTTTGTATTTGCTGAAAACACAGGAGCAGCGTTATTGACGGTTGCAACAAGCAGACATCTTAAGGGATTCTCAAAATTCGGCGCATTATGATATAGAACAAGCACTGCATTTTTGTTGCCGATATACTGAGGATTGCATATAACCTGGATTAATGCAGACTCTGATAAATCAATTGTTTCATTTATAAAACTTCGCAAAAGGGAGAATTCACCTTTGTTTGTCCCTGTAATTTCTGCAGACTCAATGATTAAAGTAGCAATACCTTCGTTTTTTATTGAAACATCTTCAGTTTTCGATTGTCCTAGGAGAATTTCATTGAAATTCAAGGTTTGCGAATCAACTGTCATCAAAGGTTCTGCAGTTGCTTTCCCTCGAAGCTTCAGCACAAGTTGAATCTCGTTTGCTGAATCAAAAATCTCGATTTTCGCTTCCCTTTTGCCTACATCGTCAACTGGATTAAAAGCAACTGAAACAACATGTTCACCACCGTTTGCTGTGACATTAACCGGCACATTTCCGCTTACAAAGTCGAATTCTAAAGCACTTTCTCCGGTAATGACAAATTCAGCAATTCTAACGTCTTCAGAGCTATTATTCACAATTTTAGTGTCAAGTTCGACTATGCTGTTTATGCCAACTGAACCGAAATCCATAATTGATTTCTCAGCATAAAACAATTTCTCATTATCAGTATCGCAGGAAAATAAGGCAAAAACACATAATAATGTAAAAATTATAAATCGCATAAGCTTACTCTTCAGTCGGACAATAACTTTTTCTATCATGCATAATAAAATTCGATTTTCTCGATTAATTTCTGGTCTGTAAATTCACTTTTGAATTTCTCGACGATTCCCTCAAGCGTCCGTCTGCCTCGACCGTCAAAGGTTACAACCGTCCACCATCTGTCGTCATCATACTGCGGATATGAGCCGACCAACAGGTTATCATATTCTTTATCATATTTGTTTAAAACTGATGTAAGCTCAGTTTCTTCGAGGTTGATGTTAAATTTAACCTGCACATATTCCTCACCGCCGACAAAACGGTTTGAAATCGCCTTGAATTTTTCAGCAAAAAGTTGCGGACCACCTGGAAAACTGTAAACATTCTCGGTTTTAATGATTGGAAACACAAGTTTGCCAGCCCAGATGAGCTTTGAACCCTCAGGAACATCAGCCATTTTGAGTACGCTTTCGTTGAACCTGTTACTGTAAAGCTGACGCAGATTATCTTCAAGCTCTTTATTGCGGATGAGTTTTCGGTCAAGTCCCTTAGCGACACCAGCCATTGTAACATCGTCGTGCGAAGGTCCGATTCCGCCGGACGTGAAAATAAACGTCGGATCCAAATCCTGCTTCGCGCGCTTTATCGAAAACGCAATTCTATCAGCCTCATCAGGTAAAATTGTAATACCGATTAGGCGTAGTCCGAGTTCGGGTGCTTTTTTGATGACAAGTTTGCCATTTTCGTCCTGCATTTTACCGGTTAGAATCTCGTTTCCCGTCAGAATCAAGTATGCTGTGGGGTCTTTCACGACAATCCCTTTCAATTATGTGAAACGGTTGAGAGCAACAGAATCGAACTTAAGATAAAAGAATATTGATTACATTACAATCACATTTCGCGCTTTCCGCATTTCCAAAGTCTTTTTTTAATCAAATGTATAATATAGCTTTCATAAGCAACTATTACTCGTCTTCGTCGTCATCCTTAGGCTGAATCTTAGGCTTCACATTCTCGGTTGTTGCAGGCTTAGCATATTTCAGTGTGCGAGTAAAAGTAAACTCTCCAGCATCATTATCATCCATTGATACACTCATTGTACCTTCAGTTGAAATTACCCTATTGTAAGTCAAATCAAATATAATGGTTCGTTCCCACGTAATACTCAGTATTTCATCAGACATTTTTTCAGGTGAAAGATCACATTTACCTTCCCAGTTTATGTATGCGATTTCGAATTTTTTAGTGGTTTCTACTTTATCGAGTTTAAATTTACTTTTCATGTTTGAGAAATTTAGACTACCGATTTCTTCAGATTCAATTAGTTTGACATTAAACGGTATTAATATGTCTGTGTCCCAGCTATCACCTACTTTCACAGCCTTTTTTGGTGGCATAAATCCCAAAATATTTCCTGCAGGATAAAAAAACAATATCTCTCGAACTTTATAATCAGGCTTTTCATCTAAGGTAAGCTGATAATCATCTGTTAATCCGAATTTCAAAGTTATGTTTTTAAGCTCATCAGTATCTTCGTAAGGTTCCTCACCCTCATAAACAGACTCATTTTTCATTGTTCCCATGAAATCGCTGAATTTTATCTTACTCGGTTTATTATCTTTCATTTCAGTTATTTTGGCATTCGATGTTGCATCAATATTCATAGTCTGACTTGATCTTTGACTATTTTGAATCATAGATATTTTAATTATTTCCTTCCATTTCATGTCTTTAGTAAATTTCGGTGTTAGGTCGTAAGATTTTGATTGTTTTGTTTGCGGCTGTTCTTTTTTCTCAGGTTTTTCCTTAACCTCAGCATCTTGCGATGATAATCCGCCAAATAGTACAAATATAAAAATTGCTGTAATAAAAAAAATAGCTGATTTCTTCATTTAATTTCCTCCTTAGTTTTTTGAGTGAATTCCTTTACCTATCTTATTTGACTGTAAATATAAAATTATTCATCGTCGTCGGCTTTGGGCTTAATCGGTTTGTCTTCTGGGTCTGGCTTAGATTTTTCATCGTAAATACATTTCTTATTAACATAAAGCTTCAATCCACCTTTCACTACTTTGCCAATTTCCGCTGTCGATTCTCCATCCGAACTTATCACCCGTTTATTCGTCAAATCATACTTGATTTTTACAGACCACTTGACATCAAAAGGTCCCGAATTCTTGTATGAACTCAGTTTGCACGTGCCTTCCCACACAATATGCGCAATCTCATTATCCTTGCTTTTACCGACTTTATCAAGCTTGAATTTTCCTTTAATATCCTCGAATTTTTCACTATCTTTGTCAAAAGCTGCTTGATTAATCGGTAGCATATTCGATTTCCAGGTATCACCAACTTTCACTGCTCGAACCGGAGGGTCGAACCAAGCAATATTCCCGCAAGGATGTACCAAAAGAATATCGTTACGCATGTTATTGTTCTTAGTAATCTTCAACGTGAGATCTTCTTGAATATCCGCCTCAACATACCCGCTTTTTACAGAATATTCATATGTGTACTCGCTTGAATCGCTGTATTTCTCAATAACATTACCTTTGCCGTCACAGTTGTAATATTTTATCTTTGTCGGGATATTGTTCTTGCTTTCGGTAAATTTTACCTTCATTTTCAGAGCTACCGAATCTTCGACAGTAGAGGAATAATCGTTGCCGTAGCTGTATTCGAGGATTGATTTGATTGAGACTTCCTCGCTCCAGACAGTGCCTTTGTTGAATACAGGTTTCAAATCATACGATTTAGCTGGTTTTTTTACCTCAGGCTTTTCTTTCGTTTCATTCTGAGGTTTTTTTTCATCAGTTTTTGGTTCAACTTGTGAAATAACAGTGTGTGCAAGTAGCAGACATGTCAGAACCGCAGAAGCCAGCAAATATCTGAACATTTTTTCCTCCATATGAGTTTCAACTTTATTTTAATTATAAACTGCTCGCAGCAATCGAATACTTAATCTTTCATAAATTTATACGATGTGCTCAACAAAATCTGATTTTTATACGTTTTCCATGAGAAATTTGTTGATGTATTCGCGAATTTTTAGAGAATCAGCTTAAAACAGATGTGAGGCAAACATGAGTGAGATTACGAATATAGTGATGTGTGGGGTCGGCGGACAGGGTGTGCTGTTGGCAAGCGAACTGATTATTGAGGTCGCACGTGTGAACGGTTTTGAGGTGCGCAAGTCGGAGGTTCATGGCATGGCACAGCGCGGTGGTGCTGTTTCCAGTCATGTTCGGTTCGGTCGCGATGTGTTTTCACCGCTGATTCCCGAATATGCTGCCGATTTTATAATGTCGTTTGAGTACATGGAAGCCCTGCGATATACGAATATGGTCAACAAAAGTACGAAGATTTATCTGAATGCGCACAAGCTTGTGCCGACGACGGTGATGATGGGTGGACCAGCATATCCTGAGAACATCGAAGCTGAGCTTTTGCCGATGACCGAGTCTGTTTATACGGTGCCAGCATTGAATTTTGCTCAGGAGCTGGGCAATGGGCGCGCGGAAAACGTGGTTCTGCTGGGTGCGGTCGCTCCGAAGTTGCCATTTGACAAGGATTCATGGGCGGAAGTGATGAAGCGCAACCTGAAGCCCAAGCTCGTTGACCTTAATCTGATAGCCTTCGAAAAGGGCTACAACTTCGGCACCACCCTCTAACCTGTAATTATCAAGTCAATATTGGCATTATTTTCAAAAACAATCTGTTTTAAAAGATTCCGATTGTAAACTATGTATATAATTCTCAATTGATGAGATGAAAAATGCATGCAAAAAATAATAATACAA
>JAIOTL010000164.1 GCA_021106775.1 Planctomycetota bacterium
AGCAAATGCTGAGATTTTTCCGGGTCCGTTCAAGGGCAGAGAACGCAAGCATCACGCAAATTTTCAATTCAATCAAAACATACACGGACACGGGCATGGGCGCAAGCAACGGCATCCGCGAGCAGAGAAAGTTAATTTCGATTTAAATGGACGCAAACACTGTCAACGCAAAAAACAGTTCGTCAAGGATGTTATGCAGGATGCCAGGCAAGAGGAATTCATTGCGATATCGGAGAAAAAAATCTCAGGACTGGCTAAATTCTCGTTTTTCTCAGCATTCTTATCGTTGCTAATGGTTCTGCTGGGTGTCTTGGTGGTTTCAAGCAATTCCGCGAGTCCGTTGGAACCGAATAACCATCATTTCCAGATTGGTTTCGGCTTAATCGAAATCAGCATTATATTTGCTATGCTCGGTGGTTTGAGTGCATTTTTCTCGATATTTCACTTCAATCGCAAGCGTTTTCTGTTGATTTTCATTAGTCTGCTATTTTTTGCTGCGACAATTTTTATCGGCGGTAAAACTATGCATCAACCGGAGAATGAAGGTCATCGTATGCATCAGCATATACAGGAATTAATGGAAAAGATTGAGTTTGAGCAAATGGATGTCGAAATGATTGAGCAATTTCGAAAAGACATGGAAAAAAGCTGTCAGGAACTTGAGCTGAACTTGTCTGGTGATATGGGAGAAACCGACCAGGATAATCAGAACGAAAATGAACCTTTGGACGATGACTCCGTTGAAGATGATATTGAGCCTGAAGATTTCTAGAGCATTATTACATATTTTATGAATAATAAACCGTAGGTCAGGCATCTTGCCTGACTATGGGAACGTCATCAATGACAGGCTAGGAAGCCTGTCCTACCAATACTTAAAACTATTGTAACAGTGTACCAGAAAAGCGTTAAATGAAAAAAACTGTCGGTAAAATCGCTATTTATTCAGTTTCGTACTTCCTTTTAGTATTTCTGGTTAATTCGATTTTCATACGACCCGGAATTTTCAAGATTTACGGTCAGGAACCGTCGCAAATGCTGTTTGCACAAGCGTTCGCAGGGGTATTGGTGCCTGTAAGTCTTGCAATGCCAGCATTCTTACTAATGTTCTGGGATTTCAAATCAAATGGACTCAAAAAAACGCTCATCTTTTCAGCAGTTTATTCAGTGCTAACTTTGTTAGCGTTTCTTCTGTTTTTAACGCCGGCATTCAGCATGGGAAGCATACTTTGTGCCTTCATTATCATCGTTTGCTTCACGTTCATGACGATTTCGCTTGATTACCTTATCCTCAGCATAGGCATACACAAGTATTGGCGTTCATTGTTTGTGATAATCGTCATAATTGCAATGCTGACATCGGTTTTGTGGATGAACCCAATTCTTGAACATAACTCGCAAAATCCAAAATCTTTGACAAGTCTGGTTGACATCACAGTTGCGGTTAATCCTGCTGTTGTCATAATTGAGAATGTGTTCGATATGAACCTGTTTCGCAGCGGGAATTTTTATTCGCATTCAGGCGGTGTTGGATTGTCGTTAATTGGTGATTATTTTCGCACAATTCCATACTGGAGACCCGTAATTCTCTACCCTCTGTTTTATTTCATCCTTGCTCTGCTGTTGTTATTCCCTTCTATCATTATCAGAAAATCTCAAAAAACACGGGCAACCCAATAAAAAACCCGTACTGAGAAGCACGGGCTTATTATTTGTCTCAATTCAGCGTTATTTCTTTTCCTTTTTGGGTTCTGTTTTGTGAACGGTGAAAGAACCGTTGTTTTGCTCTGCAAGTGCTCTGAGGAAAGGTTCATGGCAAAGTCCAACACCAATTGAATGAATCTTGATATTTATGCCTTTGTTCCATTCTACAACTTTCGCAAGAATCTGATTTACATCTTGCACAGGACCTTCAGTTGGAGAGCCGTCAGTCATGAAGAAAAATGTGTCCGCATGTATCTCAGCATCGCCTTTGCCTGTCCATTCCGAATCACCTTTTTTGGTTTTTCCGGAAGCAAGCATAAACGCGGTCTCAAGAGCTTCGTAAATATTTGTCATACCGTTAGCGTTTCTTCTGCTGATTTCCTTTGATGCTTTGTCTTTTTCCTTAGCATTTGCTTTTACCATGCCACCCTTGTTGTAAACCTCAACACCGGTGGAATACCATACAATGTTGAAATCTGCTTTGCGGGAATCGAGTTTCATGATAACTCGCTTCAATTCGTATTGCAGCACTTCCCACTTTGACATGCGACCTGCAGGTGGGGGAATAGGCGGAATCATATTTTTTCCAGGATTTGCTTTTTTCCACTGCTCAATTTGTTTCAGAGCTACATTCCAATCGGCTGCCGACTGCATCGAACCCGACTGGTCAATAATAAATATCGGATGGTCAGATTCGATTTCGACACCGTAGAAACTCGCGCCTGTTTTATGGGAACCTTCGCCGCGGTCAGTCTTTTTTAGAACATCATCGACCTTTTTCAACTCAGCTTTGTTTTTATTCGCATGCCACCAAGAACGCCACTGCTCAACATTGTCGCCATAGTTTTTGCCGGTGAGATTGGTGAGCATTGTAACAATATCCCATTTCAGCCTGCCAGATTCCTTTTCAAGCTGGTTTATCAAAGGCATAATACATTCTTTCGTACCGATTTGACCGAGTCCAAGTGCTGCTTGTGTTCTAATGATGACATTTTTATCCTTAAGAGCGACAATTAGGATATCAAGTGCTTTTTCCTGGTTAATCATCCTGAGTGCCTTAACAACCGCAGTTCTCACGAGGTCGCTTTTGTGAGGTTTGCCGTCAACAGGATAATGCTGAGCGATTTTGTTAAACGCACGTTCGAATTTCTGCTTGCCAAATGCTTCGACTGTTGCGTAAACTACGCGCCAATCTCTGTCATCCAAACCTTCCAGCATAGCCATTTGTGCTGCTTTTGTATCCATCTTCGAAAGAACATAGATAACTGCAGTTTTCGCAACTGACATTGAATTCATTTTATCTTCAAGCTTAAGAAGGAATTGTTGACGTTTCTTGATTTCCGCAACATAACCATCTCTTTGCTTGATTTCATCTGGAGTGGCTCTATTACCGGCTTGCCTAAACCGTTCATGTAAATCATCTACCTTTTTCTGCAGTGAATCAATCTCGGCTTGAATTGATTGTGCTTCTTTCTCAAGCTTTTTCGCGTTTTTATCCTTAAATTTCAGTATTTTATAGCAGAATTCCACGGTTTCTGCTGATGAGTAGGTTGAAAGCTTTCGAACGAGATTAGCTTTATCGAAACTGGATTTGTTTTCGTTCTTTAACGCTTTTTCGATACTTCTTGTAAGGTCTTTGAAATCGTCAGCAAGCAATGGCATTGAAATGAAACTTATCATCACAAGCAATGCGATGCTGCTTTTAAACAAATTGTTCATATGTTCCTCCGAAACAGAATTAACTAACTGATACTAATATAATTAACCAATTCAATGTTTTATTCACTCAGTTTATTTGAAATTAGACAATTATTCTAAAAAACTTTCAATTGTTGCAAACATTAATTAATTTAATGAAAAACCCCTATCAAATTTCTTGATAAGGGCTTTCTGTTTCTTATTTTATTGTGTTCTCAATCTCGGGTCAAGTGCGTCTCGAACTGCATCACCAAAAAGGTTGGCTGCGAGAATGAGAATCAACATCAAGATAAATGCAGCGGTCATGGGCCACCAAACCGCGGGGTCGCGCGCAAGTTCCTGCCTTGAAAGCACAATCATCTTACCCCAGGAGCTTTTTCCGACACCGATTTGCAGGTATGTTAGCATAACCTCAGACATAACAAGCCCTGAGAAACGAAGGATTGTTGAAATCATGACGATATGCAGAACATTTGGCGTAAGATGGCGCAGAATAATCTTATGTTTCGATACGCCGAACGCTTCCGCTGCCTGCACATATTCCATTTCACGCAATTTATACGTTTCACCACGCAAGAGTCGGCATAATCCGACCCACGACGTTATGCCCATGATTAAGCAGAGCTGGAATATGCCCTGTCCGAATAGCATGACAAATGCCGCGATAAGCAGAATTGACGGGATGTTACCGAGTACGGAATATATGTAAACAATAATATCATCGACCCATCCGCCGAAATACCCCGCAACAATGCCGAATATCAGAGCAAAAGGAATCGCAATCATCGTTGTTACCATGCCGATAATGATACCGGTTCTGATACCCTTCATCGATTCATACAAAGTGTCTCGTCCAACCTTCGATGTTCCTAAGATGTGGTATCTGTTAACAGGCATATTCTCGCGAATTTTGTGCGGGAATACAATAAGCGCGTTTCTTCCTGGAAGTAAATGTGTCGAATCGGTTTTATCACGCTCGGTCTTCCCTAGTTCTTTAATATCCTTGGTAAAGTCGAATTTAAATTGACCTCGGAAATTAACAGCGGTCAATCCAGTATCATCTTTATCCCTTAACTTACTCATATCAAGAATCGCAGGCTGACCTGTTAATTTGTTCCAAGCGACAAGACAGATGTATAATCTGGCGTATTTTTTATCCTTGTTTGCATCAGTTGATTTGAAAAATTCCTTTTTCTCGGCAATCATCGCTTCGGTAATATCAAAAGAAGTGAAGTTCCCTTCAGCATCATCGGCAATATCACAGATTAAGGATTCCGAATAAACATTTTCCCACCATCTTGCAAGGACTTTGTCTTCATTCTTTG
>JAIOTL010000347.1 GCA_021106775.1 Planctomycetota bacterium
AAATTTCCTCACTCAAAACGTCCTTAATGAAGCTTTGGCTTCACCTGCGGCGTTCTTCAATTAGAAATTCCGAATCTCACGCAAATCTGATAAAATTCAATCATAACTATTTTTCAAACACTGCCTAATACTGTATATCGAAAATTAATGGAAATGGTGGAACAGACATCCCTGCCTGTTTATATTGTTGGTGAGTTTCAGGCAAGATACCATACACATCGAAAACATAGCGAAATTAATGTAACATTGCAATAAGTTGTGTCTCATTGCACTAGCTTCGGTCAGGTTCTGAATCTTCATCATTAGTTGATAAATCGATATTCGTAAAATCAGTAATTTCTTCAATTTCAATATCGTCGATTTCTTCGGTATTATTATTATTCTTGTGAAAATGCTTTTTTTCGTCAGGATTGCTGAGTTTTGACGAAGTGTCGAGCTTAAGAGTACCCATGTTAATCCGAATTTTATCACCACCGTCTAAAGGAACTTTGGGTGCTTTCGAGTACTTACCGCTTGAAGTTCTCGATTCCAAAAACTCCGCTGAATCTTGATATAAAATACTATTTGATGATTGACTATTGTTGTTCGCTGGCAAATGTTCCTGAATAAATTCAGGGAATATTATATCGGGGTCATTATCAGCAGATTGTGGTTGTTTATTTTGAACTGGAATCGGCTTTGATTTTTCGGTTTGTGTTGTTGGAATCAAAGGTGGTGGCGCTTTTTGAATTTGGCTTGTATCCTTAATATCTCGAACTTTTTGTATTCTTGTCGGTGTTTTCACTTTTTTTGAGGTGGGTGTTTTCGCTTTCGCTGAAGTGACAACTTGTTCACGCTTTCTTGGTGTTATTTCCACATTTTCCGGTTTGCGTTTCCGTTTGATTTTTTCTGCTTCACCATCTTCCTTTTTTACGCGTCTAACAGCATGTTTGCCGGTTTTTGCATCCTTGTCAATAACAGTATTTTTTCTTGTTTTTGAGCCTTTTTGATGCAAATGTGTTGATTTGTTCTGCTTTTCGCGACCGATTTCCGTCCTTGTTGTTAAGGAAGTCCCGTTTTGCTTTCCAGATTTGAGTTTTTTCGGTGGTTTTTTCAAGAGTTTCGGGGCATTTTTGGCATTTGTAACTTCTTCAATTTCTATTTCGTCGATTTCTTCTATCTCATTAATATCGATTTCCTCAATCTCATCATCTTGAACGTCAACAAGCTGATGATTCATCGAAATTGGAGCGGATGCAAGTGGTATAACATCAGCAGCAGGTTGCATTACAATTGCTTCTTGTGCGGCAGCAGGTTCATGATACATCTGCAAATCATCAATCTCAAGAATTACCATAAGGTTGGCAATTAATGTCGAGTAAGAATTGAATCTGTCCTCTGGTTTTTTGTTGAGCATTTTAACAATTGTTTTTTCGATGTTCTCGCTGAGTTCGAATCGAATTTTCGAAGGTGCAATAAATTCAGCATCATTATGCATTGCGAACAATTCTTCAGGATTATCAGAAACGAAAGGATATTTGCCTGTAACAAGATAGTAATAGCAAACTCCGAGCGAGTAAATATCGCTTCTGAAATCGATTGCTTTTTCCGCAGCTTGTTCCGGCGAGACATATTTCAGCGAATCAAGAAGGATTTCACCATTTTCGGAAGTATCTGTACTGACTGAATGTGCAAGTCCAAACCCGTGAAGTTTCACATTCTTGGTCTGGTCTAAAATCATAATGTTTTCTAATTTAACACCTTTGTGAATAAGGGCGTTATTGTTGGCATGTTCAAGTGCTAATGCGACTCTAAGGATAATGTCAGATGCGAGATACGGGTTGAGAATTTTCACATCTTTCATGATACTTTTAAGGTTTCTGCCGTAGAGAAACTCCATTGAAATATAGTCCAGCTCGCCGAGTTTGCCTGCTTCGAATACTTTCGCAATATTAATATGGTTAAGCCGACCAGCAGCAACATTTTCCTTGATATATTGCTGTATTTTCACCGGGTCTTTTACGAAGGTCGATTGAAAGAACTTCAACGCAACCAGGTTGTTGGTCGAAGTGTGCAACGCTGTAAAAACTTTGCTGAAATCTGAACTGCTTATGTTTTTTAACCTAGAATAGCCTTGCAAGGTGATATTTTCAGTCAAGTCAGTTATCCGACTGAAATTAGAGTTTTGGCGAAAACTGCCATTTTGCGAATCATTGTTAAAAACCATTTTTTCCCCATTAATTCTGAGATCGAATATCGAAGAAACTGTACAGGTAAACCTGTTTTTACTCACGGCACTGACAATAGGAGCAGACAAGCCTGCTTTTTACTCACAACATCGGCAGTAGGACTCAAGAATTATTTAACCTATTGTAGATGTTGCAAACTTAAAGCAAAAAGTCTGCTAAGGTAAAAATCCATTGCTGTTTTAAAAGAAAACATAATATATTAAACATACTTTTAACAAATGAGTTAATAATTACAATGATTATGGATGTTTTTTAGATTTATCGCATCATTGATATTGTTATGGATGCTTTTTTGTTGTCGAGAAGAAGAAGTATTTTTCACTCAAATGAAGCTATCTGGGTAGTCGAATAATTCAGGAGGATTAAATGAATATTAACCGAAGAATATACATACTCATTGCATGTTTGATAGTTATGTTTCCTCTAAAATCCGCAATAACAGACGATGAAGGCAACAAGGCAAAGCTTCCCAAACTTTTGTCAATTCCTGAAGGATTCTCAATTGTCGATTACGATAATAATTTTGATACTAAAATCCATCTTGTAGATGCCATTACAAAAAAGGAGCTCAAACTTGAGATTGATGTCAACGAAAAGACTGGTTTAACGCCTTTTAACGTAAATTTTAAGGCAAATCAAAGTTTAAACATTGAAATTGAAGACGCAGAATATTTTACACGAGAATTCATCGTTACACTCAAAGGTGATGATGTCGGTAAAGACATTGTTATCCCATGCTATCCCAGGTTCGTCATGCTCAAAGGTGAAGTTATGAATCCTGACGGCTCGATTCCTGAAGGTGTTGAAATTGCTTTGAATGACGAATTGCCAGCAAATTATTATCCGGGGTATCACAAAATCAGGAATCTCATCGATGCTGAGGGGAAATATTTCCTTCTTCTGCCAATTACTGAAGTTTTAGACAAAGTTAAACTCAGGATTAAGACTTTTAAGTCAAAATATGATGCGGAATTGTCGCTAATGCAGGCTCAGTCTGTGAAAACCAAGGATTTTACGATACCAGCATACGAAGTTGAAATCGCTATGCCCGATGAATCGCTGAAAGCTGTTGATATTGCCGAATTGTTGAAAAATCTTAGTTTTGAGTCAAACAGCAGATTAAATTTCGAACAGGCGTATAAAATCGAGCAAAAAGCGGAGCTTGAGGATTATCCACTAATTATCAGCACGTATATTTCAAGTTACAAGCAGGCAAAAGATGATGCAACCCGTGAATTCATCAGGGCGAGATTGCTGCCCATAGTTCTTGACAGCATCAAATACGCAGAGATTACGAACAACATAAAACTCGGACTTGCGTACACCAGGCAGGCAAAAGAGATTTTCGCAGAAAACAAAACTCTCGCGGAATTCATCGAGATTTTTGAATACAAAAACATCCCGGGTGCGCTGAAATCCTCTCTGAACGACGCATTCATGGAAGTCGAGTCGAAAAACTATGTAAAAGCATATTATCTGCTGAAAACGCTTTCAAAAGAGCAGAAACTCACAGAGAAACTCCGGAAAAAAGTCGTACAGGCGTTTTTTGACACGCGAGACATCTTAATCAAAGGACATCTTGAAAAAGCGACGAATTTGTACACAAACGACGAATACTTGAAATCGCTCTGGGAAATCGACAAAGCGTGCAAATATTCGCAGGATTTGCCTATCTTAAAACTTTTAGCTGAGCGAATAATAAGCAAACTCACTAAAATAAACTCCGAGAGCGAATATTCAGTGCCATTGCGCAAAAATTGGCATGTTAACGGCGGAGATTTCAAGGTTGACAGGAAGTTATCATTTGAGCAGCCCGGCACACAAAAATGGTACTTGTTTTCACTTGAAAACTACTCAAAGCTTCATTTCGCACTTCATTTGCGCAACATCAACGCAGTGAACTACAAACTCAAAGTTTTTCTCGCAAATGAAACAACCCTCATGCCAGGAAATGTTGTTCTCTCGTTCGACAGCAATAATATCAAGCTGCCGGACAAGAAAACCCAGACAAGACCTACTATACCAAACAAAAATAAAGAAGGTTCAAAAGTGCCTGTAAAACCAGGTTTCGAGTTTGAATTGCACAAGGAAGACCTCGGAGATTTTATCTTCGCGGAAGGTAAATATTTTGTTTCGATTCAGGCGGATGACATTGAGAACATTAAATTTCCAAAAGCTGAATGCAGCATGCTCATTGACGTTACTCAGATTGTGGACAAAGATGAAATGCCGATTAAACGGATAAAATTCGGAAAAGACCGTGAAAGTGCAAAACTGCTGAACCAGGGATTTTATGCATCCATGAAAATCAATGCTGGTGCCAGTCAGTGGTTTAAAATCAATTCCGATTCTGACAAGCACATAGTTCTGAGATTTGCAGGTGCAGAGGATTTCTCAAAACTCACACTAAAATTATTCGACAGCAATAACGTATCTGTAAATCCTATACAAAAGGATTTGAAAACCGGTGAATATGTATTCAAACTAAGCAAACAACAGTATTTTGTGGAATTAGTGAATAAATCAAGTGTTGATATGGGTGATATCGAATTCAGCATGTTTTTGAGATTCGTGGAATCAAGCTTGTTTGCAAAGGATGAAGTGGGTTTGAGTTTTAATAACGCGATACCTTTGAATCCCAGTAAGCAATTGACGAGCAAGGTTCGCAGAAGTATGAACATGCACTACAAATTCAAGGTTGCACGCAAAAATTACATCAATATCACGCTTTATTACAATAAATTCGAGGGTGATATCGATATGAAAATTTATAGCGAGACAAAGGATAAAAAACGTGAAATTGTTGTCGGTGCAGCTAACGTCAAGCAGAACAATCGACTTTATTATCGCGGGTATCTCGAAATCGGAATATATTATGTTGTTGTGAAGTCAAACGCGTTGAAAGCACAAACTTATAATATTCGGATGTACGGTGGTTCAACTGTTATCTCATCGGGTTTGAAATTTCAAGACCCAATATTGATTCGAGCGGATTCAAAGGAATATGAGATTGATATTAATTATAAGAAGAATAAATGGCTGCAATTCGGCATTGATTCTTTCGGTGAATTGACAATTGAGTATAAAATTTCGCAGGGAACAATCGATGACGACGAATACAATAACGTTACACTTGACTTTATTGGAAGCAGGGAAGCGGAAATAATTACTAAAAAAACTTTTGAAGATACAAAAACAATTACAAGTATGAAAAAACTCATCGGTAAGGGCTTGTATCATATAAATCTCAAGAATTTCACCAGCAATGCTCTTAAAATCATTATTTGTTGTAAATTCAGACCGATTGACGAAAATATTTCTTTTGAAAATGCCCTTAAAATCACAACTGAACCGATTTTAGGATTAATCGATGTAAAAAGCGGCACAAAACGACTTTTTTCGCTAAATGTTCCTAAAAACGGCATTTTGCAGATTCTATCAACTTTCAAGTTCAACAAAGGTGATATTAATCTCAGACTTTATGATGCTAAGAAATCGCCAGTAAAGTCAGCGGAAACCAAGAGCAATGACGAAGTTCTAACGTGTCAGCTTGAAAAGGGCGATTATTTCCTTGAAATTGAGAACATTACAAAAGGGCTTGAGAACAATATCAATCTGTTCATCGATTTCTGCGCATCAAATTCACCGACATCGTCAGCCGATATTACTTCCGCACAACGCTGGAACGTTCAAATACCCGAAGACATAAACCTTCAAGGCAAATTCGATACTGAATTTAGTTTCATAAAAACAGGCTGGTGCAGTTTCCGACTTAACCGGAAAAGACGAATTCAGCTTGCTGTCGAGACAGAATCTCCCGAAACCGATTTCAGCATAAAACTCTTGCACGGTAATGAAATTATCGACAAATCGACCAGTGCTAAAGGAAAAACATTTATTGATTCTGAACTTGAGGGCGGAATATATTTTGTGAAATTTGACACCGATTCTGAAGAAGAAATCCAATGCAATATCCTGCTTGACAATTACCCGTCAATTTCTTCAATGCGTGGAGTATTCGATAATATAACCCGAAAATCAGCAACGAGCATCAGCAAAAGTAATATTTTCCCAATAATTTATCAGGGTGAACAATCACTTTGGTACGAAGTTGCCGCAAACACGAACACAAACAACCTCGAAGTCTCGCTTTACAGTGAGGACGAGAAACATGAATTCACACTTTCACTTTACGATGCAACCAAGGATGAGCCTGATATCGTTGAATTTTCAACCAATTATCCTGTAAAATTAAGGAAAATACTTTCACCGGGCAAGATTTATTACGTGAAACTTGAACCTGTTGAACCAGTTCAGTCAAGCAAGATTGTCCTGACATTCCTTGTTGGTCCAAAGCGTCAATTCTCAAACAATGTTAGTTATCCGTATCCTTTATCAACTGGTAAATACGAGAATCACAAGCTGTCAAACAATTCCGGTAGTTTTTACACAATGTGTTTCTCAGGTCGAACAAAATACAAAATCACCTGCAAATTCGATAACACAAATGCAGACATAGACCTCGAATTGCAGAGAATAAACGGTGAGATAATTTCCGACAGCGAAGGCACTGGCAACATGGAAATTATCGACGGTGAGATTGATGCAGGTATTTATCGACTGGTTGTGCGGTACAGCGATCAATATTGGGGTGAAACCGTTTATACTTTGGAAGCTGATTTCGAGATTACCGGCGAATTGCTTTCACCAACGAAAATGAAGGATATTAATACCGCGACATGGACGAATATAAGCAGGGAAAAAGCAGCACAAATAAAGTCGGATGTTTTAGCTAAGGGTAAAGCTTCATCAATTCCCGCCTGGTATGTTTTCAGTCTGAATAAAAATGCTTCAGTTATTTTAGAAATTAAACTTGATAATGACAAAGGCAATCTTGACCTTTTCCTGCTTAATGCACAGGGGCATGAAATTGCTAACTCAAGCACCACGAACAATCTTGAAACATTAAAAAAACTCTGCACTCAAGGGTTATATTTCATCAGAATTTCAAGTTACAACAATCCCAAGGCTAACAGCTTCGAATTAACGCTTAGGCTTGAGGATGTCGGCGGAGGGCATTCACAGGTAAGCGCAATTATCACCAAACTTCAGCCCACCGATGTGAAAGATGCAAGAAAATTCGAGGCGAAAACGGAATTTACGCAGAAACAGCAGTTTCCAACCTGGTTTATGTATGTTTTCGAGAAACCGGCATGGATTCAGTTAGAAGGTACGATTAAAGGTGGAAACGGCACGGGTTATCTGTACTTTGTGAAGAAAAGCAAGGAAGAAGACCTCAAAAAAGATGATACGAGCGAAGGTGAGATACTGGGACAGCTTTATCTTATTGATAAAAATTTGAACAGATGGGGTCGAACAGAAAATGTTATGCAAAAAATCAGCATCGGAATCCCTGCTGGCACATATTATATCAAGTTCACCGGTAACTTCTTGAATGGTCAAACAAAAATTACAGGAACATATCTCGACGGCATCGATGAAATGTTGAAAGCACCCGTAATCTCAAGCGGAATATTCAAAGATATGACACTTGCGAAGAAATCAAAATACTGGTTCAAGGTTAAATCATCACGGGAATTCAAGATTATTTCAAGCGTCTACAACGAAACTGAAGTTAGCAACATTAAACTGTCATTGCATTCTCAGAAGATTAAGATTTCGGATTCGTTCAAGGATACTAAAACCGGCATTATTTTTAGTGAAATCTCCGCAGGTGAATATTTCATTATGCTCGAAAACACTTCAGATAAAGAAATAAATGCTGATTTCCAGATTATTGTTCTCGACGATATTCATCCGCTTGGAAAATGTAAGATGTTGAAGGTTAATTCGAAGACATCCGGGAAATTTGAGCGAAATTCCACCAGTGGCGAGATGTTCCTTATCGAGATTAAGGAGCAGAGCAAAGTTCGTATTTCATTTAAGATTACTGATAAAAATGGCTATCCAAGCATGAATATTTCGAGGATAACACTGCCTGAAAGCGATAAACAGCGTAATGCGATGCGAGGTAGTCAGGGGAATACATACGAAGGAAATCTTGATGCGGGAGTTTATCTGATAATCGTAAACAATGACTATTATTACAAAGAAACGAACTTTATTATCGAGTTTTCAATAAGCGGCGGTGATTTTACAGAATAGTTTTATCCTTCCGTCCCCGATGCATATTTCACAGAATTGCCTGATTTTGCAGAGGTGGGTAAATCCACTTCTCTTTGCGTCCCATGTTTGATGTACACCGATTTTTGAGTTTTTGTAAAGGTGGGTAATCTTAAATTAGGCGAAGGCATCAATTTAGGGATATGTAGCGTTTTGCAGGCACCAGCCAGATAATTTCCCTCTACTTTACTATTAATTTGCTATGAAATCGATTTAGCAACAAATATGGACGAACTGCAGTCATACAACTGCTTGTGTCGTGCTATTTCACTAATTACACGCCCCCTTGCTCAGAATAATAGGAACAATGCAGGCATCGACAGGCATTACTCCACCCTTGTGGGGGAGTCGAAGAGAACGAGCCGGCAGGCGAAGTTTGATTCGGTGAGGGGTTATTTCTCGACAAAACCTTGAAATTCGGTGTGAAATCTTTACGAAACCTGGAAATTCGGTGTGTTACAAACAGGGGACGTAAAGAAAATGGCAGAAAGTCTGCCCAGGTTTACATGCCCCTCCCTGCATCATGCTGCGCAAAGCTTGCATTCTGCGACCCTCCCACAAGGGGAGGGTGATTGACGACAGGCACCCTTGCCTGTCAATGATGACAATGTCGATAGACACAGGCAGGGATGCCTGTGCCACCATTTACTTTTTCAACTTTCACAGAGATAATACTGTTGCCTGAGCGTAGTCGAAGGCAGCGTTGTCGAAGGCAATGATTACAAAGGCAACACGTAACATTGTGGTTTCGAGAGCCTCAACCACCTCAGAGACCTTTGGTGGTTTCGACTTCGCTCAACCTCCTGTTGTACCGGCATGTTTATAGAGAAAACCTACAGTCTTTGACCGCAGGCTAATTAATAATGTGGAAACAGTGCGAGCGGCAAGATTTCTGCCCACCGAATATTCTGGATTACTGCTTTTGCAGAAATGACAAGTACAATATTCAGAATGGTTGGCATAATGCTCGCATGCCTATTTCATCAGCCAGATAGTCTGTCGCGAATATAAAGTTTGAATTCTTCGATGTCGCTATGTATCACCTTGATTAATTCATCGATTGTATTAAATTTTTTCTCGTCACGAATCTTGGTTATGAACTCAATTGTCAGCTCTTTGCCATAAAGATTACCCTCGAAATCAATAACGAATACTTCAAGCTGAGGTTTCATCGAATCAGGATTATTTATATGAAACGTCGGATTGTAACCGATATTCGCCACCCCGAAGTACTGATTCTCATCAATGCCAAGAATTTTCACGCCGTAAACCCCAAGCGGCGGAAGAAAACCGATGTCCATTTTAATGTTCGCAGTTGGTACACCGAGTTTCCGACCTTTTTGTATTCCTTTGATGACAATGCCGAGGACAGAAAAATATCTGCCAAGCAGTTTTTTAGCATCTTCCAGCATGCCTGTTTTCAGGATTTCACGAATCCGCGATGAAGAAACAGGTGAATCATCGACGTAGAAAGGTTTTGCGGTCAATGC